>JAQGNU010000223.1 GCA_028291645.1 Nevskia sp. | reverse complement strand
CAAGATCGCATTCGGAGCGCCGTAACGTGAGCGATTCAGCGAAATCTGCATACAAGATCGTTCATCACGAATACGACGTGGTTGTGGTCGGTGCCGGTGGCGCCGGTTTGCGCGCCACCGTTGGTCTGGCGCAGTCGGGCCTGAAGACTGCCAACATCACCAAGGTGTTCCCGACGCGCTCGCACACCGTCGCGGCGCAGGGCGGCATTTCCGCCGCGCTCGGCAACATGGGCGAGGACGATTGGCGCTGGCACATGTACGACACCGTCAAGGGTTCCGACTGGCTCGGCGATCAGGACGCGATTCAGTACATGGTGCGCGAAGCGATTCCCGCGATCATCGAACTCGAACACTGGGGCGTGCCGTTTTCGCGCACGCCGGAAGGCAAGATTTATCAGCGCCCGTTCGGCGGCATGACGACCAATTTCGGCGGCCCGCCGGCGCAGCGCACTTGTGCGGCGGCCGACCGCACCGGCCACGCGATGCTGCACACGATGTACCAGCAGGCGCTGAAAGCACGTGCCGAATTCTTCATCGAATTCTTCGCGCTCGATCTGTTGACCGACGCCGATGGCAGCATTCACGGCGTGCTGGCGCTGGACCAGTCGACCGGCGAACTGCATCGCTTCCGCGCACACAAGGTTATTCTGGCGACGGGCGGCTATGGCCGCGCCTACTTCTCGGCAACTTCCGCGCATACCTGTACCGGCGACGGCGGCGGCATGGCGATCCGCGCCGGCATCCCGATGCAGGACATGGAATTCGTGCAGTTCCATCCGACCGGCATCTACGGCTCCGGCTGTCTGATCACCGAAGGCGCGCGCGGCGAGGGCGGTTATCTGACCAACTCGAAAGGCGAGCGCTTCATGGAGCGTTACGCGCCGAATGCGAAGGACCTTGCTTCGCGCGACGTCGTCAGCCGTTCGATCACGATGGAAATCCGCGAAGGCCGCGGCGTCGGCCCCGAGAAGGACCACATGCATCTGCATCTGGAACATCTCGGCCCCGAAGTGCTGCACAAGCGCCTGCCGGGCATTTCCGAGACGGCGAAGATTTTCGCCAACGTCGATGTCACCAAGGAACCGATTCCGATCCTGCCGACGGTGCACTACAACATGGGCGGCATTCCGTGCAATTTCCACGGCGAAGTCGTCACCTGCCTCGACGGCAAGACCGACACGCCGATTCCGGGCCTGATGGCGGTGGGCGAAGCGGCCTGCGTGTCGGTACACGGCGCCAACCGTCTCGGCTCCAACTCGTTGCTCGATCTCGTCGTGTTCGGCCGCGCTGCCGGCTTGCGCTGCGCGGAGACGCTGAAGCCGGGCGAGAAGCACAAGGCGATCTCGAAGGAATCGGAAGACAAAGCACTCGCGCGTCTCGATCATCTGCGTTACGCCAAAGGCGCGACGCCGACCGCGAAGATTCGCCTGGCGATGCAGAAGACCATGCAGCAGCACGCCGCGGTGTTCCGCACCACCAAGACGCTCGACGAGGGCATGCTCAAGCTGAAGGACGACATCAAGCTGTTCGGCGACGTGCAGGTTGCCGATCACTCGCTGATCTGGAACTCGGATCTGATCGAAACGCTGGAACTCGACAACCTGCTCGGCCAGGCGCTGCTGACGATGGCTGGTGCGCAGAACCGCAAGGAGTCGCGCGGCGCGCATGCACACGAAGATTTCCCGGAGCGCGACGATGTCAACTGGATGAAACACACGCTGGCCTGGCGCACCACCGCGACCGACGTCAAGATCGACTACCGCCCGGTGCATATGTACACGCTCGACAGCGATACCGAAGTGGTTCCTCCCAAAAAGCGTACTTATTGACGTCCTGTCAAAGACGGGCCATCCGTGGCCCCGGGTTCTTACACAAGCATTGCGCTGTTCAACTAATTAACGAGATTGATCATGGCCCAGCTGACACTGCCGAAGAACTCGAAGATCGACAAAGCCGCCGGCAAGACTTTCAAGGCGCCGGCTGCTGCGAAGAACGTGCGTGCGTTCAAGATTTATCGCTACGATCCGGATACCCAGGCCAATCCGCGCGTCGATACCTACGAAGTCGACATGGACGCCTGCGGCCCGATGGTTCTGGACGCGCTGATCAAGATCAAGAACGAGATCGACCCGACGCTGACCTTCCGCCGCTCCTGCCGCGAAGGCATCTGCGGTTCGTGCTCGATGAACATCGACGGCACCAACACGCTGGCCTGCATCAAGGCTTGTGATGATGTGAAAGGAGACGTCAAGATCTATCCTTTGCCGCACATGCCGGTGATCAAGGACCTGGTCCCGGACATGACGCATTTCTATGCGCAGTACACCTCGATCGAACCCTGGCTGAAAACCGACACACCGGCGCCGACGCGCGAACGCCTGCAGAGCGAAGAGGACCGCGCCAAGCTCGACGGTTACTACGAGTGCATCCTCTGCGCCTGCTGCTCCACCGCCTGCCCAAGCTACTGGTGGAACGGCGATCGCTATCTCGGTCCGGCGATTCTGCTGCAGGCCTACCGCTGGCTCGCTGACTCGCGCGACGAAGCCACCGGCGAACGCCTCGACATGCTGGAAGATCCGTTCAAGCTGTATCGCTGCCACACCATCATGAACTGCGCGAAGACCTGTCCGAAGGGGCTCAATCCGGCGCGGGCGATTGCGGAGACGAAGAAGTTGTTGGTTGAGAGGCGTGGCTGAAGCCTGCGCTGCGTTAAGCATGATGTGGGTGCACGGTCCCATCAGAGTTTGACCATCTTATGAAGAGGCTGATATGACATCCGAAGAAGATCGCCTGCACAAAGCAGTTCTGAATTTCGAAAAGGCTGGTAACGCGATCACTGCAGCTATTCGGCGCAACGGAGGGTTTTTGAAACCTGAAGAAATGCAGTTGACGACGGATCATGAAGAGGCCGGCGAAGAGCTGAAGGCTGCAAGGCAGGCGGCGGAGATAAAGCACAAATAGGGCGGGTCAGCCAGTAGGGCGGGTTAGGCGTCAGCCGTAACCCGCCTTTCGCGAAATGGCGGGTTACGCGATGAAGCCGCTAACCCGCCCTACATTTTGATCAATGCATGACTGACCTGAGTGCCAATGATTTCGCGCGTCTGCGCTGGCGTTGCCGGCGCGGCATGAAGGAACTTGACGTGCTGCTCGAACGTTATTTGAAGCAGCGTTACGACCTCGCGCCGGCGGCCGAGCAGGCCGAATTCCTGGCGCTGCTCGATTGCGAAGACCCCGATCTGTGGGCCTGGATCATCGGTGCGGCCGAGATGCCGGACGAATTCAGCAATGTCCTCCAGCGACTCCGCGGCGACGCTTGATCTGCAACTGGCGCCGTCGCTGCGCGCGCTCGGCGTGGTGATGGTGCTGCATGTGAGCGCCATCGGCCTGGCCTTCATGGCGCAGCCGCCAAAATTTGTAGCACTCGGTCTGGCCGTGCTGTTCATCATCTCTTGGTTTTCATTGCGACGTCATCCGGCCTTCGGCTACGGACCGCGGGCGTTGCGGCGCCTGGTGGCGCATGGCGATGGCAGTTGGACGGTTGAAACTGCGCGCGCCAGCGAGCGTGCAAGCTTGTTGCCGGGCAGTTTCGCGCATGCGGCGCTGGTCGTCGTGCGGTTCAAGACGGCGGGTGGAGCAACCAAGGTGCGCACGCTGTTTGGCGACGAAACCTCAGCGGAACAGTTGCGGCGGCTGCGCGCGCGCTTGCTGCTTGGCGCGAAAGAAAGTGGAGCGGCTGCCGAGTAGCGTGTCGCTGCTTCAGCGGCGAACCCGTCGCGGCAAAGTTCAGATCGGTAGCGACACCCATTGCACCTTGGCGCCGGCCGCCAGCGCGACATCACCCGCCGGCACCCAGACCAGTACATCGGCCGCCGACAGATTGCTCAGCATGTGCGAATCCTGATTCGGCAGCGGGCTCAGCCGCGCGACGCCGCTGGCATCGTGATTCAGCTGCATCCGCACCAGCCGCACGCGTTGCGCATCGGCATCGATGGACTCGCTCAGCACGCCCATCGCCCAATGCGGTGCCGGGTGCTTGATGCCTTCGAGCAGATCGAGCGTGCGCTGCACGTGCAGCGCGAGGCCGATCAGCACCGCGCCCGGATTGCCCGGCAAGGCCAGCAAAGTCGCTTGTCCTTGGTCGGTTTCGCGTACGCCGAAGAACATCGGCTTGCCCGGCTTCTGCGCGACTTTCCAGAACACGCGTTGCACGCCCAACTGTTCGGCGACAGCGACGATGTAATCGCGATCACCGACCGAGGCACCGCCAGCGCTGATCACCAGATCGGTTTCCGCGAGTCCGCGCGCGAGCGCATCGCGCACGGCTTCGATGGTGTCGCCAACGTGCTCGACGCTTAGCGCGAGTACGCCCCAGCACGTCAGCACCGCACGCACCATCGGACCATTGCTGTCTGGAATCTGGCCTTGCGCGAGCGTGCTGCCGGCGGGCCGCACTTCGTCACCGGTGACCAGCACGCGGATGCGCGGCCGGCGATGCACACGCAATTCGGTGATGCCGGCATTGATCAGCGAAGCCAGCAGGCCGGGCGTGATGCGCTGGCCGGCGGCGGCGATCGTGGTGCCGTGCCGCAGTTCTTCGCCGCGCCGCCGGATGTTCTTGTCGGCTGCGTAAGGCTCGCTGAAAACCAGTTCCCTGCCTTCACGCAGTACGCGCTCCTGCGGGATCACCGTGTCGGCACCCGGCGGCACCGGTGCGCCGGTGAGAATGCGCGCGACGCTGCCGGCCAGCAGCGGTGTCAGCGTCTCATGCGCGCCGGCGGCGATCTGTTGCACGATCGGCAGCCGCAGCGGCGCGTCGGCACTGGCGTTTGCGACATCGGCTGCGCGCAAGGCGTAGCCGTCCATCGCGCTCTGATCGATGCGCGGCAGATCGGTCTGTGCGATCAGTGGCTGCGCGAGTACGCGCTGAGCGGCATCGGCGATGGCGATGGTTTCCGCGGGCAGTGCGTGCAGCGTCTGCGCGTAGATGGCGAGGGCGTCTTCGAGCGAGATCATGGGTTTTTACGCTCCGCGAATTGCCGCTCGGCGGCAATCCACTCTTCGTCGGTGTTGATACTCCAGGCCCATGGCGGCGCGTCGCTAAAGTTCGCGACCGCCGCATGATGCCGGCGAAACCAGTCGCGCGGTGTACGGCCACCGGCGCCGAGATAGCTGCGCAGATCATCGCGCAGACTGCGCGGCAGCAGGCAGCACAGCGGTTGCGGACCGTGGCCGTCATCGGCAAAAGCGACTATCGCGGCGGGCGGTCCGAGGCGCGACTTCGAGAGTCGAGCAACCAGATCCAGCGGCAGCAACGGCGCATCGCCGGGCACGCAGAGCACTTCGTCGGTGAGCGCGGCATCGAGTCCGGCGAGCAGGCCGGCGAGTGGACCGCAGTCGACGAAGGCGCCATCGTCGGCCAACCTCGGCGCGAAGTCCTTGTACTGCTGGTGACTGCGGTTGGCGCTGATGATGACGCTGCCGACCTGCGGCGCAATCCGCTGCAGCACCCGCTCGATCAGCGGCGCGCCGCCAAAGTCGCGCAGCGGCTTGTCGATTCCGCCGAGCCGCGTGGCGCCGCCGCCGCACAGGATCAGCGCGGTCGGACGTGCGTTCACGGCACCAGGATGGTTGGCGTGGCGACTTCGTCGGTCTGCGGAAAATCGGAGGTGAAGTGCAGGCCGCGGCTTTCGCGCCGTTGCAGCGCCGAGCGCACGATCAGCTCCGCCACCGTGACCAGATTGCGCAGCTCGATCAGGTGATGGGTGACGCGATAGTGGCGATAGAACTCGACGATTTCGCGGCGCAGCAGATCGACGCGATGCTGCGCGCGCAGCAGGCGCTTGCTGGTGCGGACGATGCCGACGTAGTCCCACATGAAGGTGCGCAGCTCGAGCCAGTTGTGGCTGACGACGACGTCCTCGTCCGAATTCGACACGCGCGATTCGTCCCAGGGTTTCAGCGCCGGCGGTTCCGGCAGATGCGGCAGTTCGCGGCACAGATCCTCGGCCGCGGCATCGGCGAACACCAGACATTCGAGCAGCGAATTGCTGGCCAGGCGGTTGGCGCCATGCAGGCCGGTGCAGGCGACTTCGCCGGCGGCGTAGAGGCCGGCGACATCGGTGCGCGCGCGCAGATCGGTGACCACGCCGCCGCAGGTGAAATGCGCCGACGGCACCACCGGAATCGGCTCGCGGGTAATGTCGAGGCCGAGGCTGAGACAGTGCGAGTAGATCGACGGGAAATGCGCGCGGATGAAATCGGCCGGCTTGTGGCTGATGTCGAGCAGCACATGCTTGATGCCGAGCCGCTTCATCTCGTGGTCGATGGCGCGGGCGACGATGTCGCGCGGCGCCAGTTCGGCGCGTTCGTCGAAGCGCGGCATGAAGCGCTCGCCGTCCGGCAGCTTGAGCAGCGCGCCTTCGCCGCGCAGCGCTTCCGAGATCAGGAACGAGCGCGAATCGCGGTGATACAGCGTGGTCGGATGGAACTGCATGAATTCCATGTTGGCGACGCGGCAGCCGGCGCGCCAGGCCATCGCGATGCCGTCGCCGGAGGCGCCGAACTGATTGGTCGAATACAGATAGACCTGGTTGGCGCCGCCAGTGGCGAGAATCACCGCTTTCGCGCGCACCGCCTCGATGCGGCCGCTGCGGCGATCCAGCAGGTAGGCGCCATGGACGCGCTTGCTCGCCTTGTCGATGATCAGATCGAGCGCCACGCTCTGTTCGCGCGCGAGGATGTTCGGATGCGCCGCCGCCAGCGCCGCGAGCGTGGTTTCGACCGCATGCCCGGTCGCGTCGGCGGCGTGCACGATGCGGCGGTGGCTGTGGCCGCCTTCGCGCGTCAGGTGCAGGCGCTGGCCGCGCTGTTCGCCCTCGGCCTGGGTAAATACCACGCCTTGCTCGATCAGCCATTCGATGCAGCGCGGACCGCGTTCGACGGTAAACCGTACCGCGGCTTCGTCGCACAGGCCGGCGCCGGCGACCAGCGTGTCGCGCACATGGGCTTCGACCGAATCGTCGGCGTCGAGCACGGCGGAAATGCCGCCCTGGGCCCACAGCGTACTGCCGCCGGCGAGCGTGCCCTTGGAGACGACGCAGACCTTGCGGTTGGCCTGGGCGAGGCGCAGCGCGGCCGACAGGCCGGCGGCACCGCTGCCGAGGATGAGCACTTCGGCGGATGCTGCAGCAGTGAAATTCACGGATGGGGCCAGCGATTTATTGGAAATTGTTCAGCGGCTTCCGGGGGGAGCTTGTTACACTACTCAAAGTCACCAAACCGAAATGCCGCACAAGACGAGTGGCAGCGGGAGTTTATCCGGATTTCAAGCCGTTGGCTCCATGGGTGGGCGTGGCGGAATATATGCAGGAATGAGCGAACAACAAACAGACGAACAATTGGTCGCTCTCGCCCAGGAAGGCAATCAGCGCGCATTTGAACTGCTGGTACGCAAGTATCAGCACAAGATCGTGCAGCTGGTCGGCCGTCTGGTCGGCGAGGGTGATGCGCCGGATGTGTCGCAGGAAACCTTCATCAAGGCGTATCGAGCGCTGAACGGTTTCCGTGGCCAAAGTGCGTTCTACACCTGGCTTTACCGGATCGGCATCAATACCGCCAAGAACCATCTGGTGTCGCGTGGACGGCGTCCGGCCAATCAGGACATCGACATTGCCGATGCCGAGCAGTATGGCCATACCGAGCAGCTCAGCGATGTCGACACGCCGGAATCGATGCTGCTGTCGGACGAAATCAAGCAGAAAGTCGCCGAGGTCATCAGCAAGCTGCCGGCCGATCTGCGCCAGGCAATCACGCTGCGCGAACTGGAAGGCCTCAGCTACGAGGAAATCGCCGAGGTCATGGACTGTCCGATCGGCACGGTACGCTCGCGAATTTTCCGCGCGCGCGAGGCAATTGATACGGTGGTCCAGCCTTTGCTTAGCTAGCGGCGGGTAAGAGCTACCGGCACTAGGTAGAATTTACCTAGCCGAGTTGGGAACTTTATTCTTTACACGCGGTTATTACATCACTATGGTCAGCAACATAACTCGGTCGGGTGACGCAATGGCGGAAGAACTGGTTTCGGCACTGTTGGATGGCGAGTGCAGCACATCCGAAGTGCGTCGTCTATTGGATGAAACGGCGCGATCGCCACGGCTGATGCAGCAGTGGAGCCGCATGAGCCTGGTGCGCGAAGCGGTCGCCGGCAAGACCGTGCAGCGTTCCGCCCGGATCGATTCCGACCAGTTCTGCGCAGGCATCATGGCGCAATTGGGCGCAATGGATTCCGCGGCCGACTCTGTGGCAACGCCGGCTCAGGCAATGCCCGTGCCGCCTTCCAAAGTGGTGGCCTTGCCGACGCGTCAACGCCCAGCGACTATGCAGCGCGCACGCCGCTCGCGGCCCTTGATCGGTTGGGCTGCAGCGGCTTCCGTGACCTTGGTTGCGCTGGCCGGCGGCCGCGCCTGGCTCGGCAGCGGTACTGAAACGGTGGCGACCCCGATGGCGAGCCTGGCGTCGAACACCAGTGATATCCGTCCGGTTGCCGATACCGGCAGCAACCGTGGTGGCCTGATGCCGGTGTCGGCACGCACCTATACCGCCAATACCGAAGAGCCGACCGAAACGCGCTGGACGCAGCTTGATCCAGACGCTGCGCGGGAATTGAACACTTACATGATCGAGCACAACAATTCGCGTGCCGATCAGGGCATGAACGGCGCGCTGGGCTATGCCCGTCTGGCTGCGCGCAACGTGGACTACCGGTCGTCTAACGGGCCTCATTAATGAAGCGTGTGCTTCTCTGCGCGGGCGCCTTCGGGCTCGCCGCGGCGCAGCAGGTATGTGCGGACGACACGGCGGCGGCGACCAGCCTGACCCGGGCGGCAGACGCGTCGCGCACGGTGACTTATCAGGGTGTCGCGGTCTATCGCGGCGGTGACCAGTTCGAGGTGTTCAAGGTCCAGCATCGCTTTCTCAACGGCAGCGAGCGCGAACGCATTCTCAATATGACCGGCGATCCGGTGCAGCTGCTGCGCACCGACGACCGCGTGATCTGGATACTGCCGAAAGGTCAGACGGTGACGCGCGAGCGTCCAACGCTGAAAGGCGTGCTCAATCAGCTCACCGCCGAGCGCGTGGCGCAGCTGGCGTCTTGGTACAGCTTCGTCGACGAAGGCGCCAGTCGCGTCGCCGACCGCCCCTGCAATGGCATCATGGTGACGCCGCGCGACGCCTTCCGTTTCGGCTATGAGGTCTGGTACGACAAGGAAACCCATATCCCGCTGAAGATCAGTCTGGTCGGTGCGCACGGTGAAGTGCTCGAACAGCTGATGTTCACCGAAGTGTCGTTCCCGCAGTCGATCCCGGATGCGGCGTTCGAAACCGAGGTCGATACGTCCAAATTCAACCTGGTGACCAAGAACGAGCAGCCGCTCGATCTGGCCGCCAAGCCCGAAGACGACTCCGGACCCTCGCAAGTCGTGTTCGGCAGTCTGCCGCCGGGTTTCCAGGTGGTATCGCGCGAGCACCGGCCATTGCCGAATGGCCAGGCTGGACAGATGGAGCATTTGCTGTTGTCGGATGGGCTGGCGACGGTCTCGGTATTCAGTGCGATCCGGCAGCCGAGCCCGGAGAAGACCTTCAGCGGCATTTCACACGTCGGCTCGGTGCAGGCCTATGGACGCATGGTCGGCGACTATCACATCACCATCGTCGGCGAAGTGCCTTCGCCGACGATCCGGTTGATTGGCGACAACGTCAGCCCGGTGCTGCCGGACGTTCCCGGCGCCGCACAGCAGGCTCCTGCGACGCGCCATCCCTAAACGGGACCCGGGTTGCCCGGCCGCGCCTGCCGTGTTCAACTGCTTTTTTCGAATTAATCCGCCTGCATTACCGGCGGCGCATCGCGTGGATTTGGCCTAGGGTTCCAGGGAGCTTTCGAATGCGGGGTAGCGTGTCTCGATTCATGCTGGCAGCGAGTTGTGCGATGAGCCTGGCGCTGGTGGCTTGCGGCGGTCGCGGCAACGGCAACCTGCCGGACTTCGCCGACCTGGTGCAGCAAGTCAGCCCCTCGGTGGTGAACATCAGCGCAGTGCCGGCCAATCCGGAGCCGCCCGAGCAAACCAGCGACGAATCGCAGAACAACAAGCTGCCGGACTGGCTGCGCAAATTTCTCGAACAGCACGGCCAGGGCCAGCAGCCGCCCGCGAAGGGCGATCCCGGCGAAGGCAAGACACCAGGCGATGCCGACGCTAGTCCCGACAGTCCGGACGGCGCCGATGGCGATGACGGCACGCAGGGCAACGAGCAGTCGCTGGGTTCGGGGTTCATCCTGTCCGAAGATGGCTATGTGCTGACCAATCACCATGTCGTCAAGGATTCGAAGGAAGTCGTGGTGACGCTGTCGGACCGGCGCCAGCTGCCCGCGACCGTGGTCGGCAGCGACGAGCGCAGCGATATCGCCCTGCTGAAGATCGACGCCAGCGGCCTGCCGGCGGTGAAGATCGCCGACATCAAGAAAATCCGTGTTGGCGAGTGGGTGGTGGCGATCGGTTCGCCGTTCGGCTTCGACTACACGGTGACGTCCGGCATCGTCTCGGCCAAAGGCCGCAATCTCGACACCGAGCAGTACGTGCCGTTCATCCAGACCGATGCCGCGATCAACCCCGGCAATTCCGGCGGACCGCTGTTCAACATGCGCGGCGAAGTGATCGGCGTGAACTCGCAGATCTACAGCCAGACTGGCGGCTTCATGGGCGTGGCGTTCTCGATCCCGATCGATGTCGCCACCAAGGTCGCGCGCGAGTTGAAAGAGAAGGGCAAGGTCACGCGCGGCTGGCTCGGCGTCGTCGTGCAGAAGATCGATCGCAACCTCGCCACTTCGTTCGGCATGAGCAAGCCGGGCGGCGCGCTGGTCGCGCGGGTGCTGCCGGACAGTCCGGCACAGCAATCCGGGGTCAAGGCCGGCGATGTGATCCTGAAGTTCAACGGCATCGAGCTGGCGACCTCGAGCGAGCTGCCGCCGCTGGTCGGCAACAGCACGCCGGGCGATTCGGTGACGCTCGACCTGCTGCGCGACGGCAAGGAGATCACGGTGAAACTGGAAGTCGGTTCGCTGGAGAACCAGGATCAGGACCAGGAGCAGCCCGCCCAATCCCCGGTACCGCCGAACACACCGCCGCGCGGCCTCGGCGATTCCGCCAAGCCGCTCGGTCTGAGCATCAAGAGTCTCAGCGACGACGAGCGCAAGTCAGCGCGGATCGTTTCCGGCGGCGTCAAAGTCGCCGGCGTCGCGCCCGGTCCGGCGCGCGATGCGGGTGTGCTGAGTGGCGATGTGATCCTGTCGATCGCCGGCCAGGACGTCGAAAGCGTCGACCGCTACAACGAGGTGATCGGCCGGCTGACGCCGGGCCAGACCGTGCCGATGCTGGTGCAGCGCGACGGTGCACCGCTGTTCCTGGCGCTGCAGGTGCCGCCGAAGCCTTGATGGCGGCGCTGCAGACGGCATTGTCCGACGATCAAGCCGGTCACCAGTCCTGGCAGCTGCTGAGCCGGCCGGGCTGCCATCTGTGCGACGAATTCAGCGACCAGCTGCTGACCGCGTTCCCGCGGCTGACGGCGCTGCTGGAATGGATCGATGTCGACAGCCGCGACGACTGGCGCGAGCGCTACGGCCGCAGCATTCCGGTGCTGCTCGATCCACAGCAGCAAGCCGTCTGCGAAACCGACTTCGATCGTGCCGCGGTCGCCGCGGCGCTGCTGCGGACCGGCTGTGCCAAACCAGCGCCGTAAGGCCGCTCCAGCAGTGTTCTATTCCGGCCGCTGCAGCGGTTCTCTAAGCAGCTTAGGGCTGCGGCCGTTATACTTCGCGGCCATTTTCGCCCGCCCGCATGAAGCAATCCGCCGTCAATCAGTCGCTGATCCGCAATTTCAGCATCATTGCCCATATTGACCACGGCAAATCGACGCTGGCTGACCGCTTCATCCAGCTCTGCGGCGGACTCGAAGAGCGTGAGATGCAGGCACAGGTGCTCGACAACAATCCGATCGAGCGCGAGCGCGGCATCACCATCAAGGCTCAGGCGGTGTCGCTGAACTACACGGCGCAAGACGGCAAGACCTATCAGCTCAACCTGATCGATACGCCCGGACACGTCGACTTCAGCTACGAAGTGAGCCGCTCGCTGGCCGCCTGCGAGGGCGCGCTGCTGGTGGTCGATGCTTCGCAAGGTGTCGAAGCGCAGTCGGTCGCCAACTGCTACACCGCGCTCGAACAGAAGCTCGAGGTGCTGCCGATCCTCAACAAGATCGACCTGCAGAACGCCGAGCCGGATCGCGTCGCGCAGGAGATCGAGGACATCATCGGCATCGAGGCCACCGACGCGCTGCGCATCTCGGCCAAGACCGGCCTCGGCGTGCCGGAAGTGCTGGAAGCGGTGGTGCATCGCCTGCCGCCGCCGAAGGGCGATCCGGACGCGCCGCTGCAGGCGTTGATCGTCGATTCCTGGTTCGATAATTATCTCGGCGTGGTGTCGTTGATCCGCGTCGTCAATGGCCGCATCCAGAAAGGCCAGAAGGTCCGCGTGATCTCGACCGGCAAGGATTACGAAGTCACCATCCTCGGCGTGCATTCGCCGAAGCGCGTGGTGAAGAATTCGCTGGAGAGCGGTGAAGTCGGCTTTTTGGTCGCCGGCATCAAGGACATCTACGGCGCGCCGGTCGGCGATACCTTGACCGAAGCCAGCCGCGCCTCGGTCGATCAGCTGCCGGGTTTCCAGAAGGTGCAGCCGCGCGTGTTCGCCGGCTTGTTTCCGGTCGACGCCGACGACTTCGAGGATTTCCGCGAGAGCCTGCAGAAGCTGCGTCTGAACGATTCGGCACTGCAGTTCGAGCCGGAGAATTCCACTGCACTCGGCTTCGGTTTCCGCATCGGCTTCCTCGGCATGCTGCACATGGAAATCGTGCAGGAGCGTCTGGAGCGCGAGTACAACCTGAATCTGATCACCACCGCGCCATCGGTGGTCTACGAAGTCGAACTGCCGGGCGGCGAGATCAAGAAGATCGATAACCCGTCCGATCTGCCGGAGCCGGGTTCGTTCAGCGACGTGCGCGAGCCGATCATCCTGTGTCGTCTGCTGATGCCGCAGACCTACGTCGGCGCGGTGATGCAGCTGTGCATGGAGAAACGCGGGCAGCAGAAGAACCTGCGCTATCACGGCAACCAGGTGCAACTCGAAGTTGAGATGCCGCTGGCCGAAGTGGTGCTGGATTTCTTCGACCGGCTGAAGTCGGTGAGCCGCGGCTTCGCGTCGTTCGAATACGAATTCCTGCGTTTCCAAACCGCACCGCTGGTCAAGCTCGACGTGCTGGTCAACGGCGACAAGGTCGATGCGCTCGCCACCATCGTGCATCGCGATGCCGCCTACAACCGCGGCCGCGACCTGTGCGAGCGGATGCAGGAAGTCATCCACCGGCAGATGTTCGACGTCGCCATCCAGGCTGCGATCGGCGCCAAAATCATCGCGCGCAGCACGGTCAAGGCGCTGCGCAAGGACGTTACCGCGAAGTGCTATGGCGGCGACGTTTCGCGCAAGCGCAAGCTGCTCGACAAACAGAAGGAAGGCAAGAAGCGCATGAAGCAGGTCGGCGCCGTCGAAATTCCGCAGGAAGCTTTCCTCGCCGTGCTCGGCGTCAACCGCAACTGATTATTTTCATCACTACGCACAAGGCTTTTCGGTCATGTTCAATCTGATTCTTACCGTACTGACAGCGGTCACCGGCCTGGTCTGGCTGCTCGACAAACTGTTCCTGGCGCGCGCCCGCGCAGCGCGTGGCGAACAGCTGAAACAGAACTCGGCGGTCGAGTTCTGTACGAGTCTATTTCCGGTGATTCTCGCCGTGTTCGTGGTGCGCTCGTTCCTATTCGAGCCGTTCCGGATTCCGTCGGGCTCGATGATTCCGACGCTGCACATCGGCGATTTCATCCTGGTCAACAAGTTCGATTACGGCCTGCGCTGCCCGGTCGGCGGCTGCAAGCTGGTCAAGCTCGGCGAGCCGAAGCGCGGCGATGTCGTCGTGTTCCGCTATCCGGCGCCAAGCAAGGACGATCCCAACTACGGCAACGATTTCATCAAACGCGTGATCGGCGTGCCGGGCGATCACATCGTCTACAGCGATCATGTGATGACGGTGAACGGCGAGCGCATTGCGACCACGGTCGACGGCGTCGATGCCAACGACGGCTTCACGCGGCGCTCGATCGAAAACCTCAGCGGCGTCGAGCACGTCATCCTGACGCGACCGGACATCGCCGGCAAAGATGCCGACGTCACCGTGCCGCCGGGCGCGTACTTCATGATGGGCGACAACCGCGATGGCTCCAACGACAGCCGCTACTGGGGCTTCGTGCCGGAGGCCAATCTGAAAGGCCGCGCGGTGGTGATCTGGATGAGTTGGGGTGAACACTTCAAGCCGGAGTTTTCGCGCTTCGGCACGCTCATCCATTAAGATCGGGCGAGAGTTTCAGGGCCGTGTCGATGAAAATCGGCGCGGCTGCACCGTACTACCAACCGGGGAGACAGCGCGATGAACATCCGTCATAAGCAGCTTGGCCTGGGATTCTGGGGACTGTTGGTGGTGCTGGCGGTCGGCGGCTTTTTCGCGCTGGTACTGATCAAGTGCGTGCCGATCTATATCAATGAAATGGCGGTGACGCGTGCGGTCCACGATGTCGCCTCGAAGAACACCGCGTCCGGTGGCGAAGTCGACGTCGCCGCGATCCGCGACGCGCTGCAGCGGCGTTGGGATATCGACTACATCAACCGCATCGAGCCGAAAGAGATCAAAGTGGTGCGCGACCAGCAGGGGCTCAAGCTGTCGTACGACTACGAGGCGCGCGAACACTTGTTCTACAACATCTTCATCGTCATTCACTTCGCGGAAGACATCCCGCTCCGCAGCAGCGTCGGTTGAATTCGTCCACCGAAACCTTGCAGGCCGCGCTCGACTACCGCTTTCGCGACGAGCGCTGGCTGCAGCGCGCACTGACGCATCGTAGTGCCGCGCACGACAACAACGAACGCCTCGAATTCCTGGGCGACGCGCTGCTCAATCTGGTGGTCGCCGATGTGGTGTTCCACGACTATCCGAAACTGCCGGAAGGTGATCTGTCGCGACTGCGCGCGGCACTGGTGCGTGAATCCAGCCTGGCCGAGATCGCGCGCACGCTGACGCTTGGCGAGCATGTGCAGCTCGGTGCCGGCGAATTGCGCAGCGGTGGCTTTCGCCGCGATTCGATTCTCGCCGATACGCTCGAAGCCTTGATCGGCGCCGTATTTCTCGATGGCGGCTTCGACGCCGCGCGCAGCTTGTGCCTGCATCTGCTGAAAGGCCCGCTGGCGGAACTGCCGGACCCGGCGCAACTGAAGGATGCAAAAACGCGGCTGCAGGAATTTCTGCAGGCACGCTCGCGACCTTTGCCGGACTACCAGGTCGTCACCGAAGAAGGTCCGGCGCATCGGCGCCATTTCGCGGTGAACTGCACGCTCGGCGATGACGTCCTAACGACGGTTGGCGAAGGTGCCAGCCGCAAAGTCGCGGAGCAGCGCGCGGCACAACAGATGCTCGATCTGCTGGAGCGTGCCCCGCGCCCGGCGACCGACCAAGGAAGGCTGGATCATGCGTAGTGGAATGATTGCCGTCGTCGGACGGCCGAACGTGGGTAAATCCTCATTGGTCAACGCGTTGGTCGGCCGCAAAATCAGCATCGTCGCGCCGAAACCGCAGACCACGCGGCACCGCATCCAGGGCGTGCTGCACGACGCGCAGGGTCAGATCGTGTTCATCGACACGCCCGGCATGCACTTGAAGGCGCCGCGCGCGCTCAACAAGTTCATGAACGACGCCGCCAACGGCAGCCTGCAGGATGTCGACGCGGTGCTGTTCGTGGTCGAAGCCGGCCGCTGGACCGAGGAAGACGAAGCGGTGGTCGAAAAGCTGCGGCATGTGAAGGCGCCGGTGGGTCTGGCGATCAACAAGGTCGACAAGCTCAGCGACAAGGGCCGGCTGCTACCGGAAATGGAGCGGCTCGCGGCTTTGCATCCGTTCGCATTCATGGTGCCGCTGTCGGCGCTGAAGGCGACCAATCTCGACGGCCTGCTGAAGGAGTTGTTCGCGCGCGTGCCCGAAGGTCCGGCGCTGTACCCGGAAGGGCAGATCACCGGTCACGATCTGGCGTTCACGATTTCCGAGACGGTGCGCGAGAAGCTGATGCGCGCGCTGGCGCAGGAATTGCCGTATGCCTTGACGGTGGAGACCGAAACGATCGAGCGCGAAGGTGCGCTGCTGAAGACCTCGGCGATCATCTGGGTCGAACGCGAAGGCCAGAAGGCAATCGTCATCGGCGAGGATGGCGGCATGCTCAAGCGTATCGGCAGTGCGGCGCGGCGCGAACTGGAAGTGCTGACCGGCGCGCGTGTCTATCTGAAGCTGTGGGTGCGCGTGAAGAACAACTGGACCGACGACCCGCAGGCGCTGCATCGCTTCGGTTATCAGCAGTGACGCCGTGGCGGTCGCCGGCCTGAATCCGGCATTCGCCGCGACCGCGCGCTCGCTGCGATTGGGACGCCAGCGCAGATGAATCGCGTGCGCGTCGATTTCGAGCCGGCCTACCTGCTGTCGCAGCGGCCGTATCGCGAGACCAGCCAGCTGGTCGAAGCCTTCACCGCGAATCACGGGCGCATCGGACTGGTCGCGCGCGGCGTGCGCGGTCCCAAGGCCAAACAACGCGGCGTGCTGCGGCCGTTCGCACCCTTGCTGCTGTCGTGGACCAGTGTCGGCGACCTCGGCACGCTGACCGGCGCCGAACGCGCCGGCATGGCGCTGCCCCTGTCGGGCGAGCGCATTTTCTTCGGCTGGTATCTGAACGAACTGCTGTTGCGTTTGCTGCAGCGGCACGTGCCGCATGAAGAGCTGTATGCGGTTTACCAGACCGCACTGGCGCAGTTGCCCGCATCGGATCAAGGCGCCGAGGCCGCGCTGCGGATTTTCGAAAAGCGTCTGCTCGGCGAACTCGGCTACGCACCGCCGCTGGCGGCGACGTTCGAGGCCGGACGCCGCTACCGCTTCGACGGCGAGCACGAGGCCTTTGCGATCGCGGCGGACGACGATATGCGCGCCTACGCCGGCCAGGATCTGATCGCCCTGCGTGACGAGCGGCTCGACACGCGCGATGCCTTGCGTGCGGCGCGCCGCCTGCTGCGTGCGGCGCTGGCGCGCCAGCTCGGTGGCCGCGAACTGGAGACGCCGAAGCTGTTGCGGGCGATGCGGCGCGGCGGTTTCGGCGAAGTCGGCAGCAATGCGATTGCGCCGGCCACCCGTTTCGATGCGATGCTGAGCGATGCCGCGGTGCCGTATGCCGGCAGCGAGGTCGACGACGAGCCGTCCAGCTAGGCATTAAACTGCCAAGCACTGAACCAAAGGCGATCGGCCCTAGCCCGCGATGAGCCCTGCGATGTCTCCTGTTCCAAGCCTGCGCCTCGGCGTCAACATCGATCACGTCGCCACCGTGCGGCAGGCGCGCGGCACCGCGTATCCCGACCCGGTCGATGCCGCCTTGCAGGCCGCCGCCGCCGGTGCCGACGGCATCACGCTGCATCTGCGCGAGGACCGGCGCCACATCCAGGACCACGATCTCGAACGGCTGTTGTCGCTGTGCCCGGTGCCGATCAATCTGGAAATGGCGCTGACCGAGGAGATGCTGCGCATCGCCTGCAAGGCGCGGCCACAGCAGGTCTGCCTGGTGCCGGAAAAGCGTCAGGAACGCACCACCGAAGGCGGACTCGATGTCGCCGGCCAGCGGCAACTGATTGCCGATGCCTGTCTGCGTCTGCGCGATGCCGGGATCGCGGTGTCGCTGTTCATCGATCCGGATCTGCCGCAATTGGAAGCCTCTGCAGGGCTCGCACCGAATCTGGAAATCAACACCGGTGCCTACGCGGAAGCCAACACGGGCGCGAGTCAGGCGCAACAGCTGAGCAAGATCACCCGCTTTGCCGCCGCCGCGCTTGCGTCCGCCTTCGAAGTTCATGCAGGACACGGACTCAACACCGATAACGTCGCGCCGATCGCGGCGATCACTGCAATCGTCGAACTGAACATCGGTCACGCGCTGATCGCGCGCGCGCTCTTCCTCGGCCTGCCGGGCGCGATCGCCGAGCTGCGCCAGGTGATGCAGCAGGCACGGCGATGAACGATAGTGGCCAGTTTTCAATCTGCGGTTTCCGGACCAGCGGAAGGCCATGCGGTTTACTGGAAACTGGAAACTGCACACCGGAAACCGTTTCTTGATCTACGGCATCGGCACCGATCTGCTACGGATTTCGCGCGGCGAGCAGCTGTGGCAACGCTTCGGTGACAAGGCTGCGGACAAGCTGCTGCATCCGCTGGAGCGCGCGCAGTTCGATGCATCACCGCGGCGTGGACATTTTCTGGCGCGCGCATTCGCCGCCAAGGAAGCCTTCGTCAAGGCGCTCGGCACCGGCTTCCGTGGCGTCGGCTTCAGCGATGTCGGCGTCACCCGCGAGCCGGACTGTCGCCCGCAATTCGTCTTCAGTGCGGGCCTGCAGGTGCGGCTCGATGCGATGGGTATCCGTGCGGCGCATTTGTCGCTGAGCGACGACGGCGATTTCGTGTTCGCGTTTGCGGTGTTGGAGACCGGCGGCTAGTTCGGTGCGCGCGTCGTCGCCGCTCAACGACGATGTCTTCAAAGTATTTTTTCGCGCCGACTGCAGGCTGCTTCCAGCGTGCCTGTTAGTCCTTTCCGCGGGGCTCTGCGCCGCTTCCCAAGCGTTGCGCAAGCGGGGGCAAAAACCTCCTGCAGCAGCGCCACTCAAACCTTCATTAAGGCAGTGCCTACAGGACTCACCCCAACGGATGAAGCTCTTTCGGCGCTACGTCTCGATAATCTGCCCACCTCAGCCCGCCGACAGAATTCCGCTCCCATGGTGAAGATTCAAGCATTGTCGTACGTGGTCGCCCAGAGCACCGACGTCAGCCGCTGGCGCCAGTTCGGCGAGCAGGTGCTCGGTACGCAAACCGCGGATGCGCCGGACGCTGGCCTGTATCTGAAAATGGACGAACGCCAGTTTCGCCTGGCGGTGGTCAAGGGCGGCGAAGACCGTTATCTGGTGTCCGGTTGGGAAGTGGCCGACGCGGCCGCGTTCAAGTCTGCGGTCGAAACGCTGCAGCAGGCTGGCGTGAAACTGCAGGATGGCGATGCGGCGTTATGCAAAGCGCGTTGCGTGAAGGCGCTGGTCAAGTTCGCCGATCCGGCCGGCAATCAGCATGAACTGGGCTGGGGTTACGACGGCGGCAGCGTGCCGTTCAAGTCGCCGGTCGGCGTGCGCAGTTTCAAGACGGGAAAATACGGCGTCGGTCACACCGTGCTGCCGGCGCTGCCGTTCGACGAGACGCTGAAGTTCTATCGCGAGGTGCTCGGCTTCGGTCTGTCCGACGTGTTCAATTTCCAGCCGGCACCGGATGCGCCGGTGATTCGCCTCTACTTCCTGCATGCGGCCAGCGGCCGGCACCACAGCGTCGCGCTGGCGGAGATGCCGAGCCCATCGGGCTGCGTGCACATCATGGTCGAGGTCGAAGACCAGGCCGAAGTCGATCGTGCCGAACTGCGCCGCGAAAAAAATGGCGCGAAGCTGATGGCGACACTCGGCCAGCACGAGAACGACAAGATGACGTCGTTCTACCTGCTGACGCCGGGCAACTTCGCGCTCGAATACGGCTGGGGCGGCATCTCGGTAGACCCGGCGACCTGGCAGACCACATATACCAAACAGGTCAGCATCTGGGGTCACGATTTCTCAGTGGGCTTCAGTTAAACCAACTTCCCATATGGCGCTCGACAAACAACTCACGGCCGCAGCGGTCGTCGCGCAACTGCGCGACGGCATGACGCTCGGCATCGGCGGCTGGGGTCCGCGGCGCAAGCCGATGGCATTGGTGCGCGAAATCCTGCGCTCGTCGTTGAAGGATCTGACCATCGTCGCTTACGGCGGTCCCGAAGTCGGCATGCTGTGCGCGGCCGGCAAGGTCAAGAAGCTGATCTACGGCTTTGTCACGATGGATGCGATTCCGCTGGAGCCGTATTTCCGCAAGGCGCGCGAAGCCGGCGCACTGCAGGTGATGGAACTCGACGAAGGCATGTTCGAATGGGGCCTGCGTGCCGCCGGCATGCGCATGTCGTTCCTGCCGACGCGCTGCGGCCTCGGCAGCGACGTGCTGACGCGCAATCCGCAACTGAAGACGATCGCCTCGCCGTACGACGACGGCGAAGTCTATCTGGCGATGCCCGCACTCAAGCTCGATGCCGCGCTGCTGCACGTCAACGAAGCCGATCGCCTCGGCAATACGCTGATGCGCGCCAACGATCCGCTGTTCGATCACCTGTTCGCGCGCGCCGCGGAACGCTGCTACGTCAGCACCGAAGTGCTGCACGACAAGCTCGAACTCGACGCGGCGAGTGCGCGTCTGAATTTCTTCGAGCGCTACTTGGTCAGCGGCGTGGTGCATGCGCCCTGCGGCGCGCATCCGACCTACAGCAGTCCGGACTACGGCTGGGACCTGGAGCATCTGAAACGCTACAACGCCTCGGCCGCCGAAGAGGGCGGCTGGGAGGCCTACATGAACGAGTTCGTGCGCTGCAGCGAGGCTGAGTATCTGGTCAAGGTCGGTGGCGCCGAACGCGTCGGCAAATTACGTACGCCGGTGTTCTGAACATGGACGACGTCAAAACCAAGGAAGTGATCTCGCTGGCCGAGTTGATGATCGTCGCCGCGTCCGAAGCCTGGCGCGACAACGGCGAAGTGCTGGCCTCCGGCATCGGCATCGTGCCGCGACTCGGTGCGAGCCTGGCGAAACTGACGCACTCGCCGGAACTGCTGATGACCGACAGCGAAACCTTCCTGGTATCCGAGCCAATTCCGCTCGGTCCGCGCGGCGAGAGAGATAATGCTTATGGGCCGAAGTACGAAGGCTACATGTCGTTCGACCGTGTGTTCGAATGTGTCTGGGGCGGGCGCCGCCACGCGATGATCGGACCCAGCCAGATCGACCGTTTCGGCCAGTCGAATCTTTCCGTGATCGGTGGCAGCTACGAGAAACCGAAGTCGGCGATTCTCGGCGTGCGCGGCCTGCCGGGTAACAGCATCAATCACATGAACTCGATGTTCGTGCCGAACCATGGTCCGCGCGTGTTCGTGTCCGGCGAAGTCGACATGGTGTCCGGCGTCGGCTACAACCCGGCACGTTTCAGCGCCGGCATGAAGATGGACTACATCGACCTGCGGCTGATCGTCACCGATCTGTGCGTGCTCGACTTCGGCGGACCCGCTCATGCGATCCGGGTGAAGTCGCTGCATCCGGGCGTCAGTTTCGAACAGGTGCAGGCGGCGACCGGCTTCCCGCTACTGAAAGCGGAGCAGCTCGGCGCAACGCCGTTGCCGACCGCCGAACTGCTGGCGCTGATCGGAAAACTCGATCCGCATAACTTGCGTGCGACGACCGTGAAGAACAATCCGCCTGCGATCCGGGCCGCCGTGTGAGCACGCCCGTCCTCGAAGGCTGGTTCACGCTCGGTGACAAACCGCAGCTGCTCGGCTCGCGCTGCAGCGTCTGCGGCACCTATTACTTTCCCAAGTTGCAGGGTTACTGCCGCAATCCCGACTGTAGCAGCGAGCGTTTCGAAGAGGTGCCGCTGTCGCGCAGCGGCAAGCTGTGGTCGTTCACCAGTGCGTCCTACCAGCCGCCGGAGCCGTACATCGCTAGCGCGCCGTTCCAGCCGTTCGGCATCGCCGCGGTGGAATTGCTGAAGGAGAAAATGGTCGTGCTCGGCCAGCTGGCGACCGGCACCGAACTCGCATCACTGAAGGCCGGACTCGACATGGAGCTGGTGCTGGAACCGCTCGACGACGGCAAGCTGACCTGGAAGTGGAAGCAGGTGCGCGCGTGAGCACCAACAAGGACATCGCGATCCTCGGCGTCGGCATGCACCCCTGGGGCAAGTGGGGCAAGAATTTCGTCGAGTACGGCGTCAAGGCGGCGCGCGATGCGCTGGCCGATTCCGGTGTGAACTGGCGTGATATCCAGTTCGTGTCCGGCGCGGCGACGATGCGCAACGGCTATCCCGGCTATGTCGCCGGCGCCACCTTCGCGCAGGCACTCGGCTGGCAGGGCGCGCAGGTCAATACTTCGTATGCGGCGTGCGCCTCGGGCTCGCAGGCGCTCGCCGCGGCGCGCTCGAAGATTCTGTCCGGCGAGTGCGAAGTCGCGCTGGTGATCGGCGCCGATACCACGCCCAAAGGCTTCCTCAAGCCGGCGCCGGGCGAGCGTCCGGACGATCCGGATTGGGTGCGCTTCCGCCTCGGCATCACCAACCCGACTTACTTCGCGCTGTACGCGCGGCGCCGCATGGAAATCTACGGCGATACGCAGGATGACTTCGCGCTGGTCAAGCTGAAGAATGCCGAGCACGGCGCGCTGAATCCCTACGCGCGCTACCGCAAGAAATTCACCGTGGAGGACGTGCGCGCCTCGGCGATGGTCGCCGACCCGCTGCGCCTGATGGACATCTGCGCGACCTCCGATGGCGCCGCCGCGCTGATCGTATCGAGCCTCGATTATGCGAAGCGCATCGGCAAGGCCAGTGCGCCGCGGATCGCCGCGATCTCGACGGTGACGCCGAGCTTTGCCTCGGCGGTGATCGAGATGCCGGATCTGGCGACCGACTCCGCCGTCGCCTGCGAGCCGCAGCGCTTCCGCGCCGCGCTTCCGCGCAAGGCCTATGAGGAAGCCGGCATCGGCCCCGAGGACATCAGTCTGGCTGAAGTCTATGACCTGTCGACCGCGCTGGAGCTGGACTGGATCGAGGACCTGCAGCTCTGTGCCCGCGGCGATGGTGCCAAGCTGGTGCGCGCAGGCGTGACCAAGCTCGGCGGCCGCCTGCCGGTGAATACTTCCGGCGGCCTCGCCTGCTTCGGCGAAGCGGTGCCGGCGCAGGCGCTGGCGCAGGTCTGCGAACTGGCCTGGCAGCTGCGTGGCGAGGCCGGCGAGCGCCAGGTGACGAATGCCAAGGTCGGCATCACCGCGAACCAGGGCCTGTTCGGCCACGGTTCCTCCGTGATCGTGAAGCGCTGAACATCGTGAACGCACCCGCGCCCACCCCGCAGGATGTCAGCGATGAAGTCGTGCGCTACGACGTCCGCGACGGCGTGGCGACGGTGACGATGAACCGTCCGCGCTATCACAACGCGCAGAACTCGAAGATGACCTACGCGCTCGATGCCGCGTTCCGGCGCGCGGTCGACGACGATACGGTCAAGCTCATCGTGCTGGCGGGTGCGGGCAAGAATTTCTCGGCGGGCCACGACATCGGCACGCCGGAGCGCGACGCGCACCTGAGCTTTGCGCGCGCGCATCTCTGGTACGACCACGTCGGCAAGCCCGGCGGCGAATTGCAGTACGCACGCGAGCAGGAGGTCTACCTCGGCATGTGCCGCCGCTGGCGCGATATTCCCAAGCCGACCATCGCGCGCGTGCAGGGCGCCTGCATCGCCGGCGGCCTGATGCTGGCCTGGGTGTGTGACCTGATTGTCGCCAGCGAGGACGCATACTTCATCGATCCGACCCTGAAGATGGGCATTCCCGGCGTCGAGTATTTCGCCCACGCCTACGAACTCAATCCGCGCATCGCCAAGGAATTCCTGTTCCTCGGCGAGCCGATGACCGCGCAGCGCGCGCTGCAGCTGGGCATGGTCAATCGCGTGGTGCCGCGCGCGCAGTTGACTGCCGAAGTCGATGCGATGGCTGCGCGCATCGCCCAGCAGCCGCGTCTGGCGCTGGCGTTGGCCAAGCAGTCGATCAATCACGTCGAAGATCTGCAGGGCAAGCGCGCGGCAATGGACGCGGCTTTCGGCTGGCACCACTTCGCCCATGCGCACAATCAGCTGACGACCGGCCACAACCTCGGCGGCGTCGATGCCAAGGCGATGGCGGCGAGCAACAAGAAGAATCTGCAATGAGCGCCTTGCAAACGCCGCTGACCGCTGCGCTCGGCTGCCGTTATCCGATCGTGCAGACCGCGATGGGCTGGGTCGCCGACAGCAAGCTGGTTTCGGCAACGAGCAAAGCCGGCGGTTTCGGTTTCCTCGCCGCCGCGGTGATGTCGACCGAAACGCTCGAAGCCGAGATCGCGCGCGTGCGTGCGGCCAGCGAGGCCCCGTTCGGCGTCAACTTCCACATGTTCCAGGCCAATGCCGACGCAGTGATCGACTGCGTGATCAAGCACCGCGATCGCGTGCGCGCAGTCAGCTACGGCCGCGGACCCGATGCGAAAACCATCGCTCGCTTCAAGGACGCCGGCATCCTCTGCATGCCGACCGTCGGCGCCTTGAAGCACGCCGAGAAAGCCGTACAGCTCGGCGCCGACATCATCACCGTGCAGGGTGCCGAAGGTGGCGGTCATACCGGCTCGGTGCCGACCACGCTGCTGCTGCCGCAAGTGCTTGATGCGGTGAAGGTGCCGGTGGTCGCTGCCGGCGGCTTCCACTCCGGCCGCGGCCTCGCCGGTGCGCTCGCATTCGGCGCCGCCGGCATCGCGATGGGCACGCGCTTCCTGATGACCAGCGATTCGCCGGTGCCGGCGGAAACCCTGAAGCGTTATCTGCAGGTCAAAGATCCCGCGCAGATTCGCGCATCGACCGCGCTCGACGGTCTGCCGCAGCGGATGATCGACAACCCGTTTTTGTTGCGACTCGAAAACGGCGGACTGCTGCGCCGCCTGCTGGTCGCGCTGAGCAGCGCCTGGGCCTGGCGCCAGCAGACCGGCATGTCGGTGGCGCACATGGCGAAGACGTTTTTTTCCGCGATCGGCGAAGGTGACTCGGCTATCCAGACGATGATGGCGGCGAATGCGCCGGTCATCATTCAACGCGCGATGGTCGATGGCCGTCCGGACGAAGGCGTGTTGCCGAGCGGGCAGGTGGCGGCGGTGATCGATGCACTGCCGAGCGTCGAACAACTGATCGCCGGCATCGTCGCCGAAGCCGAAGCCTGTCTCGCGCACATTGCACCGCAGAACCAGACAACAACATTTGCGAAAACCGCATGAACGCTCCGTTCAAGACTCACATCGCCGCCGGCGTTGCCGAACTGGTCATCGACCGGCCGCCGGTGAATGCGCTGAACGATGCCGGCTGGCACGCGCTGGCCGACGAGATCGAGCGTCTCGGTCGCGTGGACGACGTCAACGTCATCCTCATCCGTGCCGAGGGCCGCGGCTTCTGTGCCGGCGTCGACATCAAGGAACTCGATGCGCAGCCGGATCGGATCGTCTCGGTCAATGCCGGCAACTACCGCAGCTTCGAGGCGGTGCATCGCAACCCGGTGCCGGTGATTGTCGCGGTGCACGGCTTCGTGCTCGGTGGCGGCATCGGGCTTGCCGGTGCGGCGGATATCGTCGTCGCTTCGGACTGCGCGACCTTCGGCGTGCCGGAAGTCGATCGCGGCGCGATGGGCGGTGGTGCGCATCTGCAGCGGCTGTTCCCGGTGCAGAAAGTGCGCGCGATGTATTTCACCGGCGCGTCGATCGATGCCGCCGAAGCCTACCGGCTCGGTGCGATCGAGAAAGTCGTGCCGAAAGCACAGCTGCGCGACACCGCGCTGGCGATCGCACAGACGATCGCCGCAAAGAGCCCGGCGATGATCCGGCTGGCGAAGGAATCGCTCAACGGCATCGAAGACGGCAATCTCGAAACCAAATACCGCTGGGAACAGGGCTTCACCTTGCAGGCCTATATGAGCAAGGATTCGGCGGAGACTCGGCGCGCGTTCGTCGAGAAGCGCGCGGCGGATTTCGCGACACAGGCGGAGAAGAAAAAGTGAGGTGTGTTTCGCTTGTGTCAAACCCCCGCGCTAAGGATGGCGCGGTCTTGTACAGGATGTGCATGCAGCTTGTGTTGAATCCCGAAGCCATGGATGGCTTCGTCGTGCACAGGACGTGCATGCGATGAGACTCGAGTACACCGAACCGCAGCGCCGTTTCCGCGCCGAAATCCGCGCCTGGCTCGAACAACAGGTGCCGCAGCAGGCCTTGCCGAGCTTTGACACCGAAGAAGGTTTCGCCGCACATCGCGCCTGGGAAGGTCAGCTCGCCAGCGGATGCTGGAGTGCGGTGACCTGGCCGAAGGACGTCGGCGGCCGTGGTGCCGACCTGATCGAGTGGCTGATCTTCGAAGAAGAATACTGGCGCTCCGGTGCGCCGCTGCGGGTCAACCAGAACGGCATCTTCCTGCTGGCGCCGACCTTGATGGAGTTCGGCACCGACGAGCAGAAGAAGCGCTTCCTGCCGCGCATGGCAACGGGCAAGGACATCTGGGCACAGGGCTGGTCGGAGCCGGGCGCAGGTTCTGATATGGCGGCGATCCGTTGTAAAGCCGTGCGCGACGGCGATCACTACGTCATCAACGGCCAGAAGACCTGGTCGACGCGTGCGGTCTGGGCCGACTGGCTGTTCGGCCTGTTCCGCAGCGACCCGAATTCGGTGCGCCATCACGGCCTCAGCTTCGTATTGTTACCGCTGAACCTGCCGGGCATCACGATCCGTCCGATCCGTCAGCTCAATGGCCTGCCGGGCTTCGCCGAAATCTTTTTCGACAATGTGCGCGTGCCGGTCGAGAACCGTCTCGGCGAAGAAGGTGCGGGCTGGCATATCGCGATGGCGACTGCCGGCTTCGAACGCGGCCTGATGCTGCGTTCGCCGGCGCGCTTCCAACAGACCGCGAAGTTGCTGGTGAATCTGTACAAGCAGAATCAAACCAGCGCCGACGCCGATCCTTCGATCCGCGATGCGGTGATCAAGAGCTGGATGAGCGCCGAAGCCTATGCGCTGGCAACCTATCGCACCGCCTGCCGCTTGGCCAAGGGCGGACAGATCGGCGCCGAGTCGAGCACCAACAAGATTTTCTGGTCCGAGCTCGACCTGCTGATGCACGAGACCGCGATGCGGATTCTCGGCGCGCGCGGCGAATTGATGGCGCAGGCTGAGGACGCCAGCAGCTACGGCTGGCTCGACGGCTTCCTGTTCGCGCAGGCTGGGCCGATCTACGCCGGCACCAACGAAATCCAGCGCAACATCATCGCCGAACGCATGCTCGGGCTGCCGCGCTCATGACACCGGTTTCCAGTTTCCCGCGTCTAGTTTTCGGAACAGCCTGGAAACTGCAAACTGCCCATTGGAAACTGCCTTAATGGACTTCACTTTCGACGGCCAGCAGATTGCGTTCCGCGATGCGGTGCGCAAGTTCCTGATGGTCGAAGCGGCGCCGGAGATGTTGCGCGAAACCTGGGAGACCGAGAGCGGCCGCTCGCACGAACTGCGCGGCAAGCTGGCCGACCAGGGCATCACTGCGATGTCGGTACCGGAAGCCTTCGACGGTATCGGTCTGGGCGATCTCGATTGGGTATTGGTGCAGCAGGAGCTGGGCTATTACGCGATTCCGGACTCGCTGTCGGATACCGCCTATCTTGCGGTGCATCTGTTCAATCACATGCCGGCCGATGTCGCGCTGAAGCGGGAATGGCTGCCGAAGATTGCGGCGGGCAGCGTGCGGATCGCGCTGGGTCATCCGATCAATCCATTCGTATCGGATGCGCAGCTCGCCGATCTGCTGCTGCTCTGGCACGACAACGAAATCCATGCGCTGAAGCCGGCGCAGGCCGAGCTGATCCGCCATCCGAGTATCGATCAGTCGCGGCGGCTGTATGAAGTCAAATGGACGCCGTCGCGGCAGACTTACATCTGCCCGGCACGCAACGGCCGCGATCTCGGCAATGCGATCGTCGATCGCGCGACGCTGGCGATCGCGGCACAATTGCTCGGCCTGGCGCAGCGCATGCTGGATCTCGGCATCGATCACGCCGCGCAGCGCAAACAGTTCGGCAAGCCGATTGGCTCGTTTCAGGCGGTCAAACATCAGCTCGCCGACGTCGCCGTCAAAATCGAATTCGCCAAGCCGGTCGTGTTCCGTGCTGCGCACGCGCTCGAACAGAACAAACCGGGCGCCTCGGTGATGGCCTCGCACGCGAAGCTGGCCGCCGGCGAAGCCGCACGTGTGGCCGCGCGCAACAGTCTGCAGGCGCATGGCGCGATGGGCTACACCTGGGAAGCCGATCTGCAGATGTTCATGAAGCGCGCCTGGGCAATCGATGCCGCCTGGGGCGATCAGACTTTCCACAAGCGGCGCGTGGCCGATGCGATTTTCGCCGACGGCGCGGCGCTGGGGCCCGGCGTCACTTTCACTTAAGATTTAGCGACACTTTTTTTGCAGCGGTTTGTTAACCAGGAAAACCAGGAATCATGGCTGAGGCTTATATCGTCGATGCGCTGCGCACACCGACCGGCAAGCGCCGCGGCAGTCTGTCGCAGATTCACGGCGCCGATCTCGGCGCGCATGTGCTGAAGGCGCTGGTCGCGCGCAACGGCATTCCGGCCGAGGATTACGACGATGTGATCTTCGGCTGTCTCGATGCGATCGGTCCGCTCGCCGGCAACATTGCGCGCAGCGCCTGGCTCGCCGCCGGCCTACCGCTGACGGTGCCGGGCGTCACCATCGATCGCCAGTGCGGTTCCTCGCAGCAGGCGGTGCACTTTGCCGCGCAGGGCGTCATGAGCGGCACGCAGGATGTGGTCATCGCCGGCGGCGTGCAGACCATGAGCCAGATTCCGATTTCGTCGGCGATGATCGCTGCGCAACCGCTCGGCTTCAAGGATCCGTTCTCGGGCAGTATCGGCTGGACCGCGCGCTTCGGCGACGAGCCGGTGTCGCAGTTCTACGGCGCGCAGAAGATCGCCGACAAATGGAACATCTCGCGCGATGCGATGGAAGCGTTCTCGCTGGAGAGCCACGCGCGTGCGCGCAAGGCCATCGCCGAAGGCCGCTTCGATCGCGAGACGATCGAAACCAAGGGACTCAAGCACGACGAGACCACGCGCGAAACCTCGATCGAGCAGATGCAGAAGCTCGAACCCTTGGCGCCGGGCGGCACCATCACCGCCGGCGTGTCGAGCCAGACCGGCGATGCCGCTTCTGCGATGCTGATCGTCTCGGAAGCCGCATTGAAGCGCTACAACCTAAAGCCGCGTGCGCGCATCCATCACATGAGTGTGCTCGGCGACGATCCGATCTTCATGCTGACCGCACCGATTCCGGCGACGCGTTACGCACTGAAGAAATCCGGCATGAAGCTGGAAGACATCGATCTGGTCGAGATCAACGAAGCCTTTGCGCCGGTGGTGCTGGCCTGGTTCAAGGAACTCGGCTATCCGCATGCGCAGACCAACGTCAACGGCGGCGGCATCGCGCTGGCGCATCCGCTCGGTGCCACCGGCGTCAAGCTGATGACGACGCTGCTGCACGAACTGGAGCGCACCAACAAGCGCTTCGGCCTGCAGACCATGTGCGAAGGTGGCGGCGTCGCCAACGTCACCATCATCGAGAGACTGTAGGCATGGGTATCTGCGATAACCGAACGATCATCGTCACCGGTTCCGGCAGCGGCCTTGGTCGCGAATACGCGCTGCTGCTGGCGCAGGAAGGCGCCAACGTCGTCGTCAACGACATCCGCGCCGAAGCCGCGGCAGCGGTGGCGAAAGAAATCGGCAAGCAGGCGGTCGCCAACAGCGACGACATCACCAGCATGGACGGCGCGGCACGCATCGTCGACGCTGCGGTGTCGAACTTCGGCGACGTCCACGGTGTGGTCAACAACGCCGGCATCGTGCGCGACCGCATGTTCGCCAGCCTCACCGAAGAGGATTGGGACCTGGTGGTGAAGGTGCATCTGAAAGGACACTTCTGCATCGCCAGCAGGCTGGTGCAGCGCTGGCGCGATCAGGTCAAAGCGACCGGCCAGAGAGTCGATGCGCGCATCATCAACACCAGTTCCGGCGCCGGTCTGCAAGGCTCGATCGGGCAGAGCAACTACGCCGCAGCGAAAGGCGGCATCGCCTCGCTGACCCTGGTGCAGGCCGCCGAACTCGGCCGCTACGGCATCACCGCCAATGCCCTGGCGCCGGCCGCGCGCACCGGCATGACCGAAAAAGTCTTCACCGATCTGATGAAGAAGCCGGACGACGCGGCGGTGTTCGATCATTTCCATCCGGGCAATGTCGCGCCGCTGGTGGTGTGGCTGTGCTCGGCGCAGTCGGCCAAGGTCAGCGGCCGCGTGTTCGAAGTCGACGGCGGCAAACTGTCGGTCGCCAGCGGCTGGAAGACCGGCAAGATCCGCGACAAGAAAGCGCGCTGGCAACCGGCTGAACTGAGCGCAGTGGTCGAAGCGCTGGTGGTCGAAGCGCCGCCGCCACAGAAGGTTTACGGCACCTGAGTCCAGGCGCTCGCCGGCTGCGGCCGAGCCGGCATCCGCGCTGCCGCCTGGATGGCGGCGCCGCGGCCATCGAAACCCCGCGTCCGAACAGTGCTTGCGGCTGGCCGGCGGGCGGCTCGCGGCCGGCAAAACACCGTAGCAGAGTCATCCCAACGGGTGATGAGCCGGCGCTGCACTGCCCGGATAATCAAAGACTATGGATTTAACCCTCACCGACGATCAGCTGATGATCCGCGAAGCTGCGCAGAGCTTCCTCGCGGATACATCCGATTCGGCGGCGGTGCGCAGCGCGATGGCAAGTTCGACCGGCTTCGACGCAGCGGTCTGGCAGCGCATCGCCGGCGAACTCGGCTGGTGTGCGACCGCGGTGCCGGAACAATACGGCGGTCTTGGCCTGGGTCCGGTGGCGCTGGCGCTGCTGCTCGAGCAGATGGGTCGTCATCTGCTGTGCGCGCCGTTTTTTTCCACCGTCTGTCTCGCCGCCAACTGGCTTGCCGAAGGCGGCTGCGATGCTTCCCGGCAGCGCTTCCTGCCAGAGATCGCCGAAGGCAAGCTGCGGCTGACGATGCCGGTCAACGAATCGGCCAATGACTGGATCGACGGCAAGCAAGTGCTACGCGCGCGGCGCGAAGGTGCAGGCTGGCGGCTCGACGGCATCTGTGCACGCGTGCCGGATGCGGGCACCGCCGACTGGCTGCTGCTGCCGGCGCGGCTCGATGAACGCAGTGGGCAGCATTGGGCGACCGGCATGTTTGCAGTACCGCGCAATGCCTCGGGTCTGAACATCGACGCGCTGGAAACCTGGGACGCGACGCGGCGCTTCTTTCGTGTTGAGCTGAACGGCGTGACGCTGATGCCGCAGCAGCGCGTCGATCATGCGCATCGCGGCATCGACGGTGCGATGCGCAGTGCGGCGCTGGCGCGCCTGTATCTCGCTGCCGAACAGCTCGGCGGTGCGCAGGCCTGTCTCGATCTAACGGTCGCCCATACCGCGACGCGCAAGCAGTTCGGTCGCACGCTCGCATCGTTCCAGGCGGTCAAGCATCGCTGCGCGGAAATGATGGTGCGTATCGAAGCCTTGCGTTCGGCGGTTTATGGCGCGGCTGCCTATGCCGCCGACAGCGTGCACGGCGAACCGCCGGAAGCGCTGGCGCTGGAATGCGCGATGGCGTCTGCACTCGCCGCCGATACCTATTTCTACTGCGCGCAGGAAGCGATTCAGCTGCACGGCGGCGTCGGCTTTACCTGGGAATACGATCCGCAGCTGTACTTCAAGCGCGCGCAGGCCAGCAGTCACTGGTTCGGTACTGCGGACGCGCTGCGCGAACGTATCGCCGCTGCAGTGTTTGCATGAACGACGCCGCGATCATGGACGTACCGCAACGGTCGGCCGAGGATCGCTTCCGCGCCGAAATCGCGGACTGGATGCGTGCGCATCTGAGCGGACGCTTCGCCGAACTGCGGCATCGCGGCGGTCCCGGCGACGAAGAAGCGTTTCCGGAATTGCGCAAGGAATGGGAGCGCGAACTCGCGGCCGGCGGCTGGACCTGTGTCGGCTGGCCGCGCGAGCATGGCGGTCGCGGGCTGTCGATCACTCAGCAGGTGATCTTCCACGAGGAATACGCGCGTGCCGGCGGTCCTGGACGCATGGGACATATCGGCGAAGGACTGATCGGTCCGGCATTGATCCGCTTCGGCAGCGCCGCACAGCAAAAGCGCTTTCTGCCCGAGATCGTCGCCGGGGCTGAGTTCTGGGCGCAGGGTTATTCGGAGCCGAATGCCGGCTCCGATCTGGCCAACGTGCAGACGCGTTGTACGCAACAACCCGATGGCCGCTGGCAGGTGCAGGGTCAGAAGATCTGGACTTCGCTGGCGCAGGAGTCCGACTGGATTTTCGTGCTGGCGCGCAGCGAGCCGGGCTCGAAAGGCAACAAGGGTTTGAGCTTTCTGCTGCTGCCGCTGCGGCAGCCGGGCATCAGCATCTGGCCGATCCGCCAGCTCGGCGGTGGTGCGGAATTCAACGAAGTGTTTTTCGATGGCGCGCTCGCCGACAACGAACACATGGTCGGCGCACCCGGTGAGGGCTGGAAGGTGGCGATGGGCCTGCTCGAAGCCGAGCGCGGCGTGTCGACGCTCGGCCAGCAGATGCATTTCAGCCACGAGCTCGAACGCATCGTGCGCGTCGCCAAGCAGAATGGCCGTGAGCGCGACGCGCAGATTCGTCAACGCATCGCACACGCCTGGATCGGCTTGCGCGTGATGCGCTACAACGCGCTGCGCATGCTCGCAGGCGACGCGACCAGTCTCGGCCGCGAAGCGCTGATCTACAAGTATTACTGGTCGAACTGGCATCGCGATCTCGGCAAGCTGGCGATGGACGTGCTCGGTGCCGAAGGCGATGTGCGGTCCGACGAGCCGGATATCCGCGCGCTGCAGCAACTGTTTTTCTTCTCGCGCGCCGACACCATTTACGCCGGCACCAACGAGATCCAGCTCAACCTGATCGCCGAGCGCGGCTTGGGCATGCCGCGTGAACCGCGCGGCGATTCTCCAATGACGACGAACAACAAGCCATGAGCCTGCTGCCTGCCTACGTTCCCGCGCACCAGCTGCTGGCCGGAAAGTCCGTGCTGATCACCGCCGCCGCGGGCGGTGGCATCGGCTTCGCCACCGCCCGCCGCGTGCTGGAAGAGGGCGCGCGTGCGCTGGTGATTGCGGACATTCATCCGCGGCGCCTGGAGGAAGCAGCGAACACTTTGCGTGCCGATTTCGCCGATCGCGAAATCTTCAGCCAGATCGCCAACGTCACCGTCGAAACCGAAGTGCAGGCGCTGGTCGATTTCGCGGAAAGCAAGACTGGCGGCATCGACATCCTGGTCAACAACGCCGGTCTCGGCGGCAGCAAGCGTATCGTCGAGATGAGCGACGACGAGTGGCTGCGTGTGATCGACGTGACGCTCAACGGCACGTTCCGGATGACGCGCGCGATGCTGAAGAAGATGCAACCGCGCGGCCGCGGCGCAATCGTCAACAATGCCTCGGTGCTCGGCTGGCGCGCGCAGAAAGAGCAGGCGCATTACGCCGCGGCAAAAGCCGGCGTGATGGCGTTGACGCGCTGCGCCGGTCTCGAGGCCGCCGAGTTCGGTATCCGCGTCAATGCGGTGTCGCCGTCGATCGTGTTTCACGATCACCTGCGCAAGACCGCGCCGGAAGCCTTGCTGCAGCAACTGGTCAGTCGCGAAGCGTTCGGCCGTGCCGCAGAAGCGTTCGAGATCGCCAACATCATCGTGTTCCTGGCTTCGGAGTACGCCTCCTATCTGGTCGGCGAAGTGATCTCCGCGTCGAGCCAGCACGCCTAGGAATTCAGAACGCCATGCCGACCGTATTCAAATCCGCCGATGCGATTCTGCAAGCCGTCGGCCAGCCGCTCGGTACGAGCGAGTGGCTGACGATTACGCAGCAGCGCGTCAATACCTTCGCCGACGCCACCGACGACCATCAGTGGATACATGTCGATCCGGTGCGCGCGAAGGATGGTCTGTTCGGTGCCTGCATCGCGCACGGCTATCTGACGCTGTCGCTGTGCGCGCATTTTCTGCCGCAGATCGTCGACATCAAGATGAAGATGGGCGTCAACTACGGCTGCGACAAGGTGCGCTTTCCGAACGCGGTCAAAGTCGGCGCGCGCGTGCGCGGACGCGGCGAACTGATCGCCGCTGAGACGACCAAGGACGACGGCCTGCAGGCCGTCATCCGCGTCACCGTCGAGATCGACGGCGAGACGCGCCCGGCCTGCGTCGCCGACACCATTTCGCGTTACTACTTCTGACCCGAACCCATGAGTCTTCAAGAGGCTGTTATCGTCGCTGTCGCCCGCACGCCGATCGGCAAAGCGTTTCGCGGTGCGTTCAACGACACCGAAGCGCCGGTACTCGGCGGTCACGTCATCCGTGCCGTGGTCGCGCGCGCCGGCGTGGCGCCGCACGAAGTCGACGATGTGCTGATCGGTAGCGCGTCGCAGCAGGGCACGCAGGCCTATAACCTCGGCCGGCTGTGCGTCTATACCGGCGGACTGCCGGATAGCGTGCCCGGCATGACGCTGGATCGCCAATGCTCGTCCGGCCTGCAGACCATTGCGATCGCGGCGAAGAACATCATGGTCGGCGAGCAGAGCATTGTCATCGCCGGCGGGGTCGAGTCGATTTCGCTGGTGCAGAACGCGCACAAGAATACTTATCGCGCAGTGTCGGAAGCGGCGCTCGCGGCGCAGCCGAGCGCGTACATTCTGATGCTCGAAACCGCCGAGCTGGTCGCCGAGCGCTACGGCATTTCACGTGAGGCGCAGGACGAGTATTCGCTGCAGAGCCAGCAGCGCACTGCGGCTGCGCAGGCGGCCGGACGCTTCGACGCCGAGATCGTGCCGCTGGCGACTACCAAGCAGCTGTTCGACAAGGAAGGCAAGCCGACCGAGAAGCAGCAGGTTACGCTGAGCAAGGACGAAGGCAATCGCGCCGACACCACGCTGGAAAGTCTCGCCGCGCTGAAGCCGGTGTGGAAAAACGGCAAGTGGATTGCGCAGGGCCGCCACATCACCGCCGGCAATGCTTCGCAGTTTTCGGACGGCGCGGCGGTGACCTTGCTGATGAGCCGCGCCGAAGCGCAAGCCCGCGGCGCGCCGGTGCTCGGCATCTATCGCGGCTACGCGGTGGCCGGCTGCAAGCCGGAGGAAATGGGCATTGGCCCGGCGCTGGCGGTGCCGAAGCTGTTGCAGCAGCATGATCTCAAGGTCGACGATATCGGCCTGTGGGAGTTGAACGAAGCTTTTGCCTGCCAGGTGATCTACTGCCGTGACACACTCGGCATCGCGCCGGAGCGGCTCAACGTCGATGGCGGCGCCATCGCGATCGGCCATCCGTACGGCATGTCGGGTGCGCGCATGACCGCGCACGCACTGATCGAAGGCGCACGCCGCGGCGTGCGTTACGTGGTGGTGACGATGTGCATCGGTGGCGGCATGGGTGCAGCCGCATTGTTTGAAATTCCGACGAACCACCATTGAGTACGTCGAATAAATCGAAGCAGTCCGACACGCATCGGACGCTGGATGGAGGAGAGGGCGGCATGAACAAGACGGCGACACCACTATTATCGAAACCCGCCGCGACATACGGCAGCGCGCTTGCACTCGATCGCACTTCGGTACTCGGCAACTGGCCGGCGGTGCTGATGGTGGTGCTGGTCATGGGCGCCGCACTGTTCGCTTTTTCGCCAAGGCCTACGCCGCCGTTCCCGCCGACCCGGATCGCGCCGGACCGGTTGTTGATCGACGGCATCGCGCGCAGTGGTACCCGGTTGCTGGCGGCCGGCGAGCTGGGCACGATCCTGATCGCCGACAGTCCGAGCGGGCCGTGGACTATCGCCAAGGTCGAACCGCAGCGCGGCTCGACCTTCACGCAAGTGCTGTTCGTCGATGACAAGCTGGCACTGGCAGTCGGTCACGACAGCTGGATCGTGCGCAGCGAAGACGGCGGGCAGAGTTGGAAAGAAGTGAATTTCAATGCCGAGCAGTCGGAGCCGCTGCTCGGTATCGCCGGTCCTTTCCACGGCAAGCTGTTCGCGTTCGGCGGCTTCGGCCAGATGCTGGTGTCGGGCGATCTCGGCAAGAGCTGGCAGCCGCAGACGATCGATACCGCTACGCCTGCAGTAGCGGCGCCGAAAACGGCCGTTGCGCCTGCCGATCCTTACGGTGCCGATGCAACCGACGACGGCGGTGCCGGCCGTCATTTCAACGGCATGGTGCAGCTCGGCGATGGTTCGCTGCTGCTGGTGGGCGAAAAAGGTCTGATGATGAAATCCGGCGACGGCGGCGCCCACTGGAAGCTGCTGCCGGCGGTCTACAACGGCTCGTTCTTCGGTGCGCTGATGCTGCCGTCGCAGACAGTGCTGGTGTACGGCATGCGTGCCCACGTGTTCATCAGCCACGACAACGGCAAAACCTGGCAGGCCGGCGTCACGCCGGGGCAGATGTCGCTGTTCGGTGGCACCGTCACCACCGATGGCGCGATCTATCTGGTCGGTGACGGCAACACCGTGCTGAAGTCGAAAGACGGCGGCGCGCACTTCAGCCTCGCTGTGCTGGCCGATCAGGCCGGCGTCGGCACGCGCGGCGGACTCGCAGCGGTGCTGCCCTTGTCCGGCAGCGCGCTGCTGACTGCCGGTGAGAACGGTGTCGGCATCCAGAAACTGGCGCTCGGCGAGACCGCCGCGCGCAGCGAGGCAAACCCTTGAACCCGTCAATCAAGCCGCGTCGCGGCCTCGGCCGCATGGTCGACGGCTTCTCCGATATTCTGATTGGCCAGCGCAAAATTCTGCGTGTGATCTTCATTGCGGCGACGCTGCTGTTCGGCTACAGCGCCACCCATGTACAGCTCGATCCGGGCTTCCTCAAGCTGATCCCGATCCAGCATCCGTACATGCAGACGATGATGCAGTACACCAAGGATTTCTCCGGCGCCAATACGCTGCTGGTGAACCTGCGCTGGAAAGGTCAGGGCGACATCTACAACACCGAATTCATGGAGGCGATGCAGAAGGCCACCGACGACGTGTTCCAGATGCCGGGCATCGACCGCACCAAGGTGTCGTCGATCTTCACGCCGAACGTCTATTACATCGAGATCACCGAGGAAGGCTTCAACGGCGAACCGGTGGTGCCGGCACGTTTTTCCGGCACGCCGGAGGAACTACAGCGCGTCAAGCACAACGTCGGGCTGTCGGGCCAGGTCGGCCTGCTCGTCGCCAACGACTTCAAGGGCGCGCTGATTCGCGCCGACCTGCAGGAGGCGGACAACAGCAATCCAGCGAAGGCCGGCCTGTTCTACCGCCGCGTGCTCGGTCGGCTCGGCGACGTCCGCGGCCGTTTTGAGAGCCGCACCAAGTACACCTACAAGCTGACCGTGGACCAGCCGCCGTTCAAGGCTGGCGACATCATCGCCGAACGCTACAGCGACGACGGCTGGCTGCGCCGCTTTGAGGATTTCTACGCGATGCCGCTGGATGGTGGCGACGCCGTTGCGATCAGCGGCAGCAAGGTGCAGGTCGAGGCAGTGCCCAATCCGGACTACGACGCCAACATCGAAGTCAACATCATCGGTTTCGCGCAGCTGCTGTCGGACGTGATCCATGGCCTGCTCGGCGTGTTCAGCTTCTTCCTGTTCGCATTCGTCATCACCTTCGCGCTGCTGTTCGCCTATTCGCGTTCGATCCGCCTGACGCTGATGGCGCTGGTGGTGGCCTTGCTGCCGGTGGTGTGGCTGATCGGTCTGCTGCCGCTGATCGGTTTCGGCATCGATCCGATGTCGATCCTGGTGCCGTTCCTGATTTTCTCGATCGGCGTGTCGCATGCGGTGCAGATGACCAATGCCTGGCGTCAGGAAGTGATCGCGGGCGCAAGCTCGGTGGAGGCTTCGCGCAGCGCTTTTCGCAAACTGTTCGTGCCCGGTGCGGTCGCCTTGCTGACCAATGCGCTCGGCTTCGCCGTGATCATGCTGATCGACATCCCGATCGTGCACGAGCTCGGCATCACCGCCTGTCTCGGCGTGCTGTTGATGATCATCACCAACAAGATGATCCTGCCGATCTGGTTGACGCTGATCCGCCTCGAGGACCGCAGCCGCGCGTACTCGACGCGCGAGGAATCCCGCCGCAAGCGTCTGGTGTGGAACGTCGTCGCCAAGTGTGCCGAACCGCGGTTCGCGCTGAACGTGTTCGGTGTCGCGCTGGTGCCGCTGGCGGCGACGACCTGGCTGTCGCGCGACCTCGTCATCGGCGATTCCGGCACCGGTGCGCCGGAGCTGCGCAAGGACT
>JAQGNU010000221.1 GCA_028291645.1 Nevskia sp. | reverse complement strand
ATCGCAATCACCACGGCTGGAATACGGCCGACGCTGCGCAGCATCGAACCGAAGCTGCGGCTGAACGTGACCACCGGATCGGCTGCACCCGCCACCGCTTGCTTCATACCACCGGCCATCATCTCTTTCAGATCGGCACCGGCGCAGAAGTGGCCGCCGGCGCCACGCAGAATCAGCGCGCGCACTTCGGTCGACTGCTGACACAGATCGAATACCCGATTAAGGTCGGCGATCATGTCGAGATTGAGTGCGTTGCGCGCGTCCGGGCGATTCAGCGTGACCCGCAGCACGCCCTTGTCAAAGGCCAGCAGCAGCGTCCTGGTATCCGGCAGATTCATCTGGTTGAACTCTTCGGCTTGAGCGGCGGATTCGGATTGACCGGCTTCAGCCGATTTTGCGCTTGCCACCGTAACCGAGCCGCTTCGAAATGATGCCGAGCATCACCTCGTCGGCACCACCGCCGATCGAATGCAGACGCAGATCGCGATAGAACTGCGCGACCGAGCTTTCCCACATATAGCCCTGTCCGCCCCAGAACTGCAGGCAGGCGTCGGTCAACTCACGTGCGAGGCGGCCGCTCTTCAGCTTAGCCATCGAGCACAGCAGGGCTGCATCGCGGCCGGCTACGAGTTCATCGGTGGCGCGATAGGTCAGCGCGCGCAGCGCTTCGACTTCGGTTTTCAATTCGGACAAACGGAAATGCACGTACTGGTTGTCGAGCACCGACTGGCCGAAGGCTTGTCGTTGACGGGTATAGGTCGCGGTGTCGTCAAGCACGCGTTCCATCGCCGCGATGATGCTGGCCGACAGGAACAAGCGCTCTTCCTGGAACTGCTGCATCTGGTAGATGAAGCCCTTGCCTTCCTCGCCGATCAGATTGCGCGCCGGCACTCTGACCTCGTCGAGAAAAATCATCGCGGTGTCGCTGGAACGCTGGCCGAGCTTGTCGAGTTTCTGTTTGCGGTCGATGCCCTTGCTGTCGAGCGGCACCACGATCAGGCTCTTGTTGCTATGTCGACTGGCGTCGCCGGCCCCGGCACCGCTTGCGATGCCGCCAGAAGTGATTGCAAGCAGACAGGCCCAGTCGGCCTGGGTGCCGTTGGTGATCCACATCTTCGAACCGGAGATCACATACTCGTCGCCGACGCGACGCGCGGTCGTCTTGATACCGGCGACGTCGGAACCTGCGCCCGGCTCGCTGACCGCGATTGCGGCAACCATGTCGCCGGCCACCGCCGGCTTCAGAAAGTTCTCTTTCAAATAGTCCGAACCGAAGCGGGCCAGTGCCGGCGTCGCCATATCGGTCTGCACGCCGATCGCCATCGGAATGCCGCCACAGGTACAGAAACCGAGCGCTTCGGCGAATGCCAGCTGATACGAATAGTCGAGTCCAAGGCCACCGACCGCTTCCGGCTTGCTGATGCCGAGCAGGCCGAGATCGCCCATCTTCTTCAGCACTGCATGCGCCGGCCACAGCCCAGCCTTCTCCCACTCGACCACGTGCGGATTGATTTCGGTCTCGACGAATTTCTTGGTGGTGTCGTAGAGCGATTGATGTTCGTGCGTGAAGTTCATTGATGCATCCGTCCCGGGTTGAGCCTTACTCTTGTCTATCCGCGACGACGCTGCGCGCGGATTGCTGATCAGAAACGTGCGACGCCGAACGAATTGCTGAACACGGTCCGCGCCCGCGCTTCCAGGCAGATCGACAGCGTGTAGCCGAGCACCCTCCGGGTATCGCGCGGATCGATCAGGCCATCGTCGAACAGTCGCGCACTTGCCGCGAATGCGGTCGACTGCTGATCGAACTGCTTGACGATGTTGCTCTCGATCGCCGCCAGCTGATGCTCCTCGGCCTCGCCGATCGGCTTGCCATCCTTGATCCACTTATCGCGCGTGACGATGCTCATCACTTTCGCCGCCTGTTCGCCGCCCATCACCGCGGTACGCGAATTCGGCCACGCGAAGATGAACTGCGGACCGAAGCCGCGGCCGCACATGCCATAGTTGCCTGCGCCGAAGCTGCCGCCCATGACGATGGTGAGTTGCGGCACCGTCGCGTTGGCAACGGCCTGGATCATCTTCGAACCGTGCTTGACGATGCCGCCCTGCTCGGACTCGCTGCCGACCATGTAGCCGGTGGTGTTCATCAGGTAGACGATCGGAATGTCGACCTGGCAGCACAGCTGGATGAACTGCCCGGCCTTGGTCGCGCCACGGATCGTGATCGGGCCGTTGTTGCTGATGATGCCGACCTGCACGCCGTGGATCACCGCGCGGCCGCAGATGGTCTGCTGGTCGTATTCGGATTTGAACTCGAGGAATTCGGAGCCATCGACTAAACGTGCGATGACTTCGCGACAGTCGTAAGGCTTGCGATAGTCGGCCGGCACCACGCCGCAGAGTTCGTCGATGTCGTACAGCGGCGCGCGCACTTCGCGCAACTGCAGGCGCGGTCGGTTCCGGTTCCAGTCGAGATTGCGCACGATGTCACGCGCGATACGGATGCCGTCGGCATCGTTCTCGGCCAGGTACTCGGCAGTGCCGGCGGTCTGCGTGTGCATTTCGGCGCCGCCGAGATCTTCGTCGATCGCGATCTCGCCGGTCGCCGCTTTCAGCAAAGGCGGTCCCGCCAGAAACACCTTGGCGTTCTTGCGAATCATGACGACGTAGTCGGACAGACCGGGCATGTAGGCGCCGCCCGCCGTGCTGGAGCCATGCACGACGGTGACTTGCGGTATGCCCGCCGCAGACAGACGCGCCTGGTTGGCGAAAGTCTTGCCGCCGACGATGAACAGCTCGGCCTGGTACATCAGATTGGCGCCGCCGGATTCGATCATCGACACCACCGGCAACTTCTGGTCGAGCGCGATCTCCTGCAGACGCAGCGTCTTCTGCACACCGAACGGCGTCATCGTGCCGCCTTTGATGGCCGAGTTGCTCGCTATCACCAGGCAGCGCGTGCCGGCGACATAGCCGATGCCGGCGATCATATTGCCGCCGGCCAACGAGCCGTCCTTGTCGTCATGCAGCTTGAAGCCGCACAGCGTCGACAGCTCGAGCCAGGGACTGCCGCGGTCGAGCATTAAATGCAGGCGTTCGCGCGGCAGCATCTGGCCGCGCTTATGGAAGCGCGCGCGCTTGCTCTCTTCCTCGCTGCGGCCTTTCGTCTCGATCGCACGAAACTCGGCGACTTTGCCGAGCATGTCTGCGCGGTTCTGCTTGAACGACACGCCGTTGGTGTCGACCTTGGATTCGATAACCGACATTTCCACTTCTCTCGCACTGGTTGCTGTTGCGCTCATTCTTAACAGTAATTGTCGCGATGTTCACGAACAATTTATATTACTGAACTGACCGGCGCAGCCTCGATCAGCGCGCAATACTTTCACATCGCGGCAGCGCACGCGCCACCCGCGCAGGTGGCGGGTTCTGAGCTCAGCCGATCAGCCGACCGCTTTCGGCTTGAACGCGCGATGGAATCCAGTAAACGGTTTTGAATTCCGGTGATCCATCAGCGGGAACGCTTTCGGATTGAGACTGGAACCACCATCGATCTTGATGCAGGCGCCGGTGATGAAAGCCGCAGCCGGCGACAGCAGGAATACGATCGCCGCCGACACTTCCGCTTCTTCCGCCAGGCGCTTCAACGGCGCGATGCCGCTGAGCTTGGGAATCACTTCCTTCGCAAACGCAGGATCGTAGTGATCCATGCCCGACGAAGCGACGTAGCCCGGCGCAACCGCATTGACGCGAACGCCCGACACGCCCCACTCGATCGCCGCGGTCTCGGTGAGATTGAGCATACCGGCGCGCGCAGCACCGGAGTGGCCCATGCCCGGCATGCCGCCCCACATGTCGGCGAGCATGTTGACGATGCTGCCGCCATTCTTCTTCATGTGCTGGGTGTAGATCTCGCGCGCCATCAGAAAGCCGCCGGTGAGATTGTTCGCCACCACCGCGTCCCAGCCTTTCTTGCCGATCAGCGCCAGCGGCATTGGATACTGACCGCCGGCGTTGTTGACCAGGCCGTGGATCGCACCGTGATCCACCAGCATCTGTTTGACCGCAGCCTTCACCACATCTTCATCGCGGATGTCGAACGCATAGCTCGCGGCGATGCCGCCGTCCTCGACGATCTCGCCGACCGTCTGGTCGAGCTTGTCCTGCTTGCGCCCGGTGACGAGAACCTTGGCGCCGAGTGCCGCCAGTTCATGCGCGGTGCAACGGCCGATGCCGGAGCCGCCACCGGTGATGACGATGGTCTGTCCCCGAAACAAGTTGGCCGCGAACACCGATTGGTAAGACATGTTGTTTGTTCCCCAAAACAAGAAGGCCGGTTACCCGGCCTTCTGATTGACGCTGAGCGTGGCTGTTTAAATCTTGCTTTCCAGTTCCGGCACCGCCGTGAACAAGTCGGCAACGAGACCGTAATCGGCGATCTC
>JAQGNU010000214.1 GCA_028291645.1 Nevskia sp. | reverse complement strand
GCGATCATGCGCTCAATGTTCAAAATCCCGTCGTACAAGGCTTGACAATCAGCGGCGCCGAAGATATCGCAGTGGCGCAACAGGAGGAACCCTAAGATGAACGCGCAGATGAAAGAGTCCAGTGCAGTGCAGATGGCGTTCGAGCGGGCGGCGGCACGTGCGCCGGCTTTGATCGAAACGACCGCCGAGCAACGCATCGCCAAGCTGCAGAAGCTGCTGCAGGCAACGCTAGCGGCGCGACCGCAGATTCACGCCGCGGTGCGCAAGGAACTCGGACTCTGCGATACCGACATCGACGCGCAGCTGCTGATGATCAAGGGCGAGATCGAATTTTTCGTCAAGCATCTGAAACGCTGGATGCGGCGCGCGCCGGTGATGGGATCGCTGATGACGCTCGGCAAGAAGAGCTACATCCAGTACGAGCCGAAAGGCGTGGTGCTGAATCTCGCCACCTGGAATGCGCCGTATGCGATTTGCCTGGTGCCGGCGATCGGTGCGCTCGCGGCCGGCAACGCAGTCATCATCAAGCCTTCGGAACTGGCGCCGCACTCGGCGCAAGTGGTCGCCGATATCGTCGAGGCGGCCTACGCCGCCGACGAATGCACCGTGCTGCAGGGCGGCGCGGAGGTGGCGCAGGAACTGCTGGCGCTGCCGTTCAATCACATCTTCTACATCGGCGGCCATCAGGTCGGACGTCTGGTGATGAAGGCGGCGGCCGAGTACTTCGCATCGGTGACGCTGGAGATGGGCGGCAAGAATCCGACCATCATCGACGCCAGCGCCGACATTGAAGACGCTGCGCGCAAGATCGCCTGGGCCCGACTCAGCAATGCCGGCCAGGTCTGCATCGCGCCGGATTACGCGCTGGTCCATGCCTCGATCGAGCAGCCCTTCATCGAAGCGCTGCAGCGCGCGATGACGGCGATGTTCAATGCCGACGGCCGCGGCTTCGATCAGTCGCCGGAATATCCGCGCATCATCAATCCGCGCCACTTCGAACGCGTCAAGGATTTGATCGAAGACGCGCGCAGCAAGGGCGCCACCATCAGCTTCGGCGGCGAGACCAAAGCCGAGCAGCGCTTCATCGCGCCGACCATCATCAGCAAGGTCAGCGAACAGATGAAGGTGATGAGCGAAGAAATCTTCGGACCGGTGATCGCGATCGTGCCGTTCAGCACGCGCGAAGACGTGATCCGCACGATCAAGCGCCGGCCCAAGCCGCTGGCGCTGTACATCTATGCGCGGGATCGCGAAGAGATCGATTACTACCTGAAGCACACCACTTCAGGCAGCACCGTGGTCAATCACAACATGATCCAGTCCGGCACCAACCCACATCTGCCGTTCGGCGGCGTCAACGCCAGCGGCATCGGCCGCATCGGCGGTTGGCAGACCTTCGCGGAAACCTCGAATGCGCGCTCGGTGATCGAAGAAGGTCCGCCGCTCGACAAGAACCCGAATGCGTTCTTCCCGCCGTACACCGACAAGTACAAGAAGATGGCGGGCTCGATGCTGCAACGTCCGATCGTCGTGCCGGATGTGGTGATTCACGCCATCAATGGCGTGATCAAGCTGACCAGCAGCTTTTCACGCAAGGGCTGAGCCGCGCACCTAGGCGGGGTGGTTAGGGCGCGCCTGCGAACCCCACTCCTCGGTTGCGCCGCCGGGCTTGCGCCAGCCTGCGGCCAGCGCGGTCGATCGATGTCGGCTGCGGTTTCGCAGCTGCAGTTTAAGCCGATTTACGCGATTCCTGTAAAGCGGAGATCGCATTTCGTCTGAACCGATTGCGTCCACGTCGGTCGGAATTGCGGGTTCCACTCCAAGTTCATTGACGATGAAGCAAGACTCGATCTGGTCTGACTGGCTCGCGCTATTACAGCGGCCGCTGTTTCAGTTCGGCGGCTCGCCGATGACGCTGGCGACGCTGGTTGCCGCGCTGATTGCGCTGCTGGCCCTGCTGCTGTTCACGCGCTGGCTGCGCAGCTGGCTGGTGACGCGCGTGCTGGCACGCGGGGGTCACATCGAGCTGAGCACGCGCGAAACCATCGCCAGCCTGATCCGCTACATCGTGCTGGTGATCGGCGTGCTGAGCATCGTGCAGGGCGTCGGTATCAATCTGTCGTCGTTCACGGTGCTGGCCGGGGCACTCGGTGTCGGCGTCGGTTTCGGCCTGCAGAACATCTTCAGCAACTTCATCAGCGGCATCATCGTCATGCTGGAGCGGCCGGTGAAGGTCGGCGACCATATCGTCGTCGCCGGCGCCGAGGGCGACGTCATCGAAATCGGCGCGCGTGCCACCAGCCTGATGACGGCGCAGGGCAGTCGCGTGATCGTGCCCAACCAGATGTTCATCACCGGCAACGTCGTCAACTGGGATTTGCAATCGAGCATCAGCGCCGTCGTCAGTACGCTGCGTCTGAAAGGTGAAGTGCCGACGAATGAAAAGATCCTGCTGGACGTGCTCGCCGCAGAGCCGCTGGTGCTGAAGTTGCCGATGCCGGCGATCTATCTGATCGGCGTCGACTATCAGGGTCACATCCTGGAACTGCACTACGCCGTGGCCGGCACCGCCGCACAGCGTTTGCGGGTCAGCAGCGCGGTGAACAAGGCGATCCTGGCGGCCTTGCAGCAGCACGGCATTGCGCTGGCGCCGAATCCCTAGTGCGCACTACTGCCAGGTCAATCGACGTTGTCGCTCCGGCGCAATTCCTCGATTGCTTCGAACAGTTCCAGTTCGCAAGCTTCGGACGCACAGCGCAGATCAGCGCAGAAGTTGCGTGCTGCGCCGCGATCGAATCACGGCATATCAAGGCCTGGCACTGAACTAAAGCGGGCATCCGCAACCTAAACCTGTGCCTGTCGCTTGATGGCACCACGCTCAGTGGCGCGTCGCGGACGGCGTAGCCAGGCTTCGGAACAGGGCGCGTTTTATGGGCGAATCCAGCAACGGTGTGCGCGGCAACAGCGCCAGTCGGCTGCGTCGGCATCGCGCCAAGCTCGCCTGGGTGTTCGGCATCGTCGCAGTCTGCCTGTTGGTGCGGCTGGCGTTGCCGTACCTGGTCAAGTCCTACGTCAACCAGGCCTTGAACTCGGCGCCGGGCTATTCCGGCCATGTCAATGATATCCACATCGCGTTGTGGCGCGGGGCCTACAGCATCCTTGGACTGGAAGTACGGCAGAACAACAGTGCTTCGAAGGCGCCTCTGTTCAGTTCGCCGCGCACCGAATTGTCGGTGTTGTGGAGTGGCTTGCTCGATGGCGTCGTCGTTGCCCAGGTCAAGACCTACGATGCGCAACTGACCTTCGCTGCGGCCGGTGGCAACCAGGCGGCGCAAACCGGCAAGAATGCGAACTGGGGCGATCTGCTGGAGAAACTGACGCCGTTCAGCATCGATCATTTCCAAGTGATCGACGGACAGATTCATTATCTCGATCGCGGCAGCGATCCGCCGGTGGACGTTTACTTGAGCAAGGTCAACGGCGAGATCAGCAATCTGACCAATCGCGAGGTCAAGCAGGGCCGTCGCGTCGCCACGCTGCATGCGCAGGCGCTGGCGATGGATCAGGCCATTCTGGCTGTCGATCTGACCGTCGATCCATTTTCCAAGCAGCCCGACTTCGCCGTCAAAGCGCGGCTGCTGCATCTGGAAGCAGTGCGCATGAAGGATTTCGTGCGCGCCTACACCTTGTTCGATCCGAAGTCGGGCACGCTCGATGTCGTCGTCGAAGCAACCGCGAAGGATGGCAATATCGATGGTTACGTCAAGCCGCTGTTTCACGATCTCGAGCTGTTCAGCCTGAAGACACCGGAGCAGGATCTGAATCCGCTGCATCTGGCGAGCGATGCGCTCGGCAGCATTCTGAACCTGCTGCTACAGAACCAGCGCAAGCAGCAGCTCGCCACACAAGTACCTTTCTCCGGACGTGTCGATGATCCCGGCATCGACATCGGCAGCACCATCCTCAATCTGCTGAAGAACGCCGTCGTGAAGGCGTTTACGCCACAGTTCGAAGACGCGGACAAGAAATAGGGTGCTTGCACAAACACAGATGAGCGAGCCGAACAGCACCAGTCACGCGGCGAGCACGGCCGACAAGGGCGAGCTTGCGAGTCATCCGCTGCCGCTGCGCACGCCGGTCGATGCGCGTGGTTTTTCGATCGGGCTGCTGGCGGTGATCGCCAGCGTCTTCGCGTTGAAGGAGGCGGGCGAGTTCTTCGTGCCCTTGCTGCTCGGCATGTTCGTCGCATACACGCTCAATCCGATCGTGTTCTGGCTCGAACGCCGCGGCATTCGTCGCGCCGTCGGCACCACGCTGGTGATGCTGGTGCTGGTCTGCGGCCTCGGCTATCTGGGCAATTCACTGCAGGGGCAGGCGGAGACGATCGTCGAACAGTTGCCGCGCGTGACGGCGAAGATGAGCGCCTTGGTGCAGGGCCGGCACGACGATCAGCCTTCGGTGTTCCAGCGCGTGCAGGCGGCTGCCCGCGAAGTGGAGAAAGCGCGCCGCCAGGCAGAGAACTCGCCGTCGTCGAAACAGGGACCGACGCACGTGATCGTCGACAACCCGAACACCAGCATGAGCGATCTGATGTGGGAAGGCTCGCGCGGGCTCGTCGGTTTCGTCGGCCAGGTCGCGATCGTGCTGTTCCTGGTGTTCTTCCTGCTGCTGTCCGGCGATATCTTCAAGCGCAAGCTGGTGCGGCTGACCGGCCCCTCGCTGTCGGCGAAGAAGATCACCGTGCAGATTCTCGACGACATCAACATCTCGATTCAGAAATACATGCTGGCGCTGTTCGTCACCAATACGCTGCTGGCAGTGGCGACCTGGGCGGCATTTACTGCACTCGGCCTGGAGAATGCCGGAGCGTGGTCGGTGGCGGCGGGGCTGCTGCATGTGATTCCGTACTTCGGGCCGCTGATCACGGCGATCGCTACCGGCATGGCGGCGTTTTTGCAGACCGGTTCGCTGCCGATGGCCTTGGGCGTGGCCGGAATCTCGATTCTGATCGCGGCGATCGTCGGCATGCTGATCACCACCTGGATGACCGGCCGCATCACCCGCATGAACGCCGCCGCGGTGTTCATCAGCCTGCTGTTCTGGACCTATCTGTGGGGCGTCTGCGGTGCGCTGCTGGCGGTGCCGATCACCGGCATGATCAAGGTGATCTGCCAGCGCATCGAGCAGTTCCATCCGGTCGCCGAATTGCTCGGCGAGTAGGCACGCGATCGCGCGCCGCGCAGGAAATCAGCGGGCCGGTTCCATCCGGTCGCCGAATTGCTCGGCGAGTAGGCAGCCCTACCGCCCTACCGCCCTACCGCAGCTCGGCCGGCCGGAACTCTGGCGGTTGCAGCCGTTCTTAATCAGGTCATCCTGGAATAAGGAAGCTGCAATGAAAGGATTCGTCGCCACCGCCTGCTGCATCGGCCTGTGCGCCTGCGCCAGCCAGCCGAAAGAGATCAGCGCAACACCGACCAGCGTCAGTTACGAGTATGAATCCGGCGATATCGCCGATCCGACGCATAAGGCCCAGAAATACTGCGCGCGGCAGGGCGGGGTCGCCAAGCTGCAGAACGTCGGCAAGGCCGATGGCAACGCCGTCGCCATATTCGAGTGCGAAACCGCGATCTCGCGCTAGCTTTGAACTTAAGCGCCTGCGGACGGGCGCCGCCGGCTGGCCGGTGAACGCTGCCGCTGCGTCGCCAGCGTCATCAGCCTGAAGGATGGAACAGGGTAAGATTGCGGCTCGCAACCACCTGCTTTGCCCGCAATGCCCAACCCTAAGCCTACGCCGATCACCAACTCGATCAACTGGCCGGCGACGTTGATGCTGGCGCTGACCAGCCTGCCGGTCGTCACCGTTCTGCCCTGGTATCTGTGGACGCACGAAGTCTCGGCCGCGGCCTGGATTTGCGGCGCGCTGCTGCTCGCCTCGAACGGCCTGTCGATCACTGCCGGTTATCACCGGCTGTGGGCGCATCGCGCGTACTCGGCCCACCCGGCGTTGAAATGGCTCTACGCAATCTTCGGCGGCATGGCTGTGCAGAACAGCATCCTGATCTGGGCCACCGGGCATCGCGCGCATCATCGTCACGTCGACGACATCGATCACGATCCGTATTCGGCCAAGCGCGGCTTATGGTTCTCGCACATCGGCTGGATGCTGCGCGACTATCCATCGAATCGGCTGGACTTCAGCCGCGTGCCCGATCTGCTGGACGACAAGGTGGTTGCGTTCCAGCATCGCCATTACCTGTGGTTCGCGTTCGGCACCAACTTCGCAATTCCGGTCGCGCTCGGCTTGCTGTTCCACGACATCTGGGGATTCGTGCTGGTCGCCGGCTTGCTGCGTCTGGTGCTGAGTCACCACTTCACCTTCTTCATCAATTCGCTGGCGCATGCCTGGGGCCGGCAGCCGTTCACCAACCTCAACACCGCGCGCGACAATGATTTCCTCGCGCTGTTTACCTGGGGCGAGGGCTATCACAACTATCACCACCTGTTTCAGTGGGACTACCGCAATGGCATCCGCTGGTGGCAGTACGATCCGACCAAGTGGCTGATTGCGAGCTGCGCCTGGCTCGGGTTGGCGAAAGACCTCAAGCGCGTGCCGGACTTCAAGGTTCAACGTGCGCGCATCACGCGCCAGTTCGAGCGCGCGCGTGAAGCGCTGGCGTCGAGCCGTCCGCATTCGCGGCTGCTGACGCTGCAGACGCAGCTGGAAACAGAGTGGCAGCAGTTCACCGAGACGGTTGCGCATTGGACCGCGCTGCAGAGCGAGAAGCTTAGCGATGCCAAGCTGCAGATGCAGGACAAATGGGAGCACAGCGAAATTCGCCGGCGTTTGCAGATGCACGCGATCGAACGTTCGCTGCGGATTCAGCGGCGTCGCGTGCAGTCACTGCGACGCTCGCTGATGGCGGAGTGCGTGCCGGTCTGATGCTGCACTGATCCGGACGCGCGATCCTCCGGAGTGCGCATGCCCCGCTACTCGATCGCCGCGGAACATTTCGGCGCACACCCGACGTCGCGACTGACCGATACGCAGACCGGCGCGCACATCATCGTCGCGCACCGTGGCGCAACGCTGCTGCGCTGGGATGCGCGTATCGGCGGCAGCTTGCGTACGCTCAGCGACGGTCATCGGACGCCGGCGGAACTGGAAGCCCAGAGCGGTATGCGCTTCGGCCTGATGGCGCCGTTCTCGAATCGGATTGCCGACGCGCGCTACCGCTTCGACGGCGAGGAATTCGATCTGCAGCCCGGCGTCGAAGGCGCGCAGCGCGGCATCCGGCACGGTTTCGTACGGCATGCGGACTTCGACCTGGACGATGCACGCGCCGACGATCAGCAGGCCAGCCTGCGACTGTCGACTCAAGCGCTGCGGCCAGGCGCATTTGCGGGTTATCCGTTCGCGATCGACATCGTGGTCAGGCTGAGCCTGCGCGACAACGCCGTCGATTACCTGGTCGAGGCGACCAATGTCGGCGATCGCGCAGCGCCCTACGGCTGCGGCCTGCATCCGTATTTCCGGCTGGCCGACGACGGCATCGAAGCCCTGCAGCTGCAGGTGCCGGCGCAAACACTGGTATCGACCGATGCGGCCCTGATTCCGCTGCGGGGTGCCGCGGCCTACGTGCCGGTCGACACGCAGCCGGAACTGGATTTCCAAGAGTTCCGTGCGATCGACGGCCGCGTGATCGACCAGGCTTATGCCGACCTGCGCGCCGATGCCGACGACTGGATGCGCACGCGATTGCGCGATCCGCGCAGCGGCGCCTGCCTGGTGGTTTCGCAGACGGGCGGGCTGCTGCATGCATTCAGCGCCGACACGGTGTCGCGCGACCGGCGCGCGGCGATCGCGCTGGAACCGGTGGAATTGCCGACCGATGCCTTCAACCGCTCGGAGTGTGCGGCGGCGGTCCGGCTCGAACCCGGCCAGACGCGCGCGTTTGCTTGCCGCTTCGAACTGCTGGCATAGCCCCGCTTTTGTCAGCTCGAAGGCGCACCGCGCGAAATGCGGGCGAGCGCCGCGCGGGAATCGCTCCGCGCGCGGCGCTGGATGAGATTGTCTAGCCGACGCTTGCCGACTGCAATGTCGACAGCTTCACCAGATCCGCCATCACCGCATGCAATACGCCGGATACGGTTGGCGGCATCGAGCGCGCCAGTTGATCGAGCACCAGCAGCTTTTCTTCGACGCGCTCGACCGGACGTAGACGGAACGCCACCGCGTTGAGCGCTTCGTGCAACTCCGGCGACATCCGCGCCGGCACCAGTGCCGACGACGTCGCGCGGCGCGGCGTTTCCTGCACGACCACCGCATCGATCGGTTCTTCAACGCTGCGACTGTGGGCTTTGCCTTTCAGCCGCAGCGTCACCGAACGACCATTCCGTTTGCTGTCGAGCACGCCTTGCTGCCGCAGCGCTTTCAAATGCAGATACTGCGCGGACGGTGTGAAGCGTCCTTTGCGCTGCAGTTCGGAGTTGGTGATCGGACCGGCCGCGAGGATCGCCAGTATGCGTGCGCGAACACCGGTCTGGCGCTTGCGTCGCGTCGCTTTTTTCGGTGCAACGGGGGCCGCCTTGGTTTTTTTCGTAGCAGCGGTACGTGCAGCCTTCATCGTCATTCTCCAGCGAGAGGGGATAGTGGAGCCAGGCGAAGCGGCGATCCGCAGTGGCTTATGGACGCCAGACTGCCGAGCATCCGCATTCATTGCAAGCAAAACTCTATTCTTGCGTAGAGTGCTTCCACACTGTAGGGCGCGCGCTCGGCGTTGAGTGGACACCGTTAAATGTCGGTTTGCGATCGCTCCTAAGCAGGCCGCCAAAGCTGGCGCCGCAGGCACTGATCTGCTACGCATTTAAGCAGTGGCCGCGAATCCCTGATCGAAGATAAGAATGTTCGAATCCGGATTCTTTCCCGGTCTAGAGAGTCATTCTCTGCAGCTATGGAAACGACTGTGGACGAGTCCGCCGACGCAGCCGATGTGCTGCTGCCTGGGCTAGGCCTGCGGGTCAACAGCTCTGATTTGAGAAAGCCATCCCGCAGCGGAATGGTGGCTCGCCGCGCAATTGAAGCGCCTAGTCAGATTGGGCGATTCGCCGCCGCAGGCTTGGGCTGATAATCCGCCGTGAAGCGCCCGGCGCCGGCCGGGTGACGCGCTTTCAACCTCGACGACCACAGAACTCAAGACATGGCCCATAGCCAACGCCGCGTATCCCCCTGGATGGACTCCGACCTCGATATGTTTCGCGATTCGGTGTCGCGCTTCGTCGAGACCGAAATCGTGCCGCAGGACGAGCACTGGCGCAAACAGCAGAACGTCGGCCATGCGATCTGGCGCCGCGCCGGCGAAATGGGATTTTTGTGCACCGATATTTCAGACGCCTACGGTTGCCCCGGCGGCGACTTCCGTCACGAGACCATCCTCATCGAGGAACTGATTCGTCGCGGTCTCTCCGGTTTCGCGCAAACCGTGCACAGCATCGCCGCGCACTACATCCTCAATCACGGCACCGAGGAGCAGAAGCAGCGTTATCTGCCGCGGATGGCGCGCGGGGAACTGGTCGGCGCGATCGCGTTCACCGAACCCGGTGCGGGCTCCGACCTGCAGGCGTTGCGCACGCGCGCCGAGCGCGTCGGCGACAACTACCGCATCAATGGCTCGAAGATCTTCATCACCAACGGTTATCTCGCCGAAATTCTGATCTTGGTCGTGCGCACCGGCACGGCGCCGGGTGGCAAGGGGCTGTCGATCTTCCTGGTCGAAACCAAGGATCAGAAGGGCTATCGGGTCGGCCGCATTCTCGACAAGATGGGCATGAAGGCGCAGGACACTTCCGAGCTGTTCTTCGAAGACCTGCTGGTGCCGGCGGCGAACCTGCTCGGCGGCGAGGAAGGCCGTGGCTTTGCACAGCTGATGAGCGATCTGCCGTATGAGCGCTTGATCATCGCCGTTGCCGGCGTGGCGGCGATGGAAGGCGGCGTCGAAGCCACCATCGACTACGTCAAGCAGCGCAAGGCTTTCGGCAAGGCCGTCGCCGAATTCCAGAACACGCGTTTCAAGCTGGCCGAGATCGTCACCAACACGCATGTCGCGCGCATCTTCGTCGATCGCTGCATCCAGGATTTTCTCGACGGCAAGCTCGATACCGCCACCGCGTCGATGGCGAAGTACTGGATCACCGATCTGCAGCAGCAGGTGCTCGACGAGTGTGTGCAGCTGCACGGCGGCTATGGCTACATGAACGAGTATCTGGTGGCACGCCTGTTCGCCGATGCGCGCGTGCACCGCATCTACGGCGGCACCAACGAGATCATGAAAGAGGTGATTTCGCGCTCGATCTGAAGCCAGGCTTGGTGTATCTCGGCAGAACGGGCATTCCGCGTAGAACTGCCGGGCAGAAGCGAACTGGCGAACCTGTCGCGAGGCATTTAAGTAAAGAAGCGCTAAGCGCAAGAACTTAGGACGCGGCCTGCTGCCTGATCAATGCCATGACGTTCCTCCCTAACGTCTTGGTGTCTGACTGGACGTCACATTCCCCCAAATGTTGATGTCTCTTCCCTGATTAGGCGGTTGCGCATTCCCCATGCGCCGCTGCCTTTTTTTTTGCGCGCGGCGGGCCGTCGCAGCCTGGATCAGGCCTGGTGCCGCATCGCGCGGGCGATGTCGCGATTCGATTCGCGTTCTTTGATGTCGGCGCGCTTATCGTGCTGCTTCTTGCCCTTGGCCAGGCCGATGGTCAGCTTGGCGCGGCCGCGAGTCCAATGCAGGTCGAGCGGCACCACCGTATAGCCGGCGCGTTCGACCTTGCCGATCAACTGGTTGATCTGCTTGCGCTGCAGCAGCAACTTGCGCGTGCGGGTCGTGTCCGGGCTGACGTGGGTCGAAGCCTGCAACAGCGGCGTGATGTGTGCGCCCAGCAGGAAAGCTTCGTTATTCTTCAGGATCACGTAGGACTCGGTGATCTGCACCCGGCCCGCGCGCAGGCTCTTCACTTCCCAGCCGGCCAGCGACAGGCCGGCCTCGAAAGTGTCTTCGATGAAGAAATCGAAACGCGCACGCCGGTTCTGCGCAATCTGCCGTTCAGCCGGCTCGCGCGACTTGGACGATGCCTTGGAAGTGGTCATGCTTGAATTATAGAAACTTGGCGAAGGCGGCGGCGATGATCGAAGTGGAAGTGGTCTATGCGCTGCCGCAGCGACAGCAACTGCGACGGCTGACGCTCGACGATGGCGCTACCGTCGCCGATGCGCTCGCCAAAGCCGGCCTAGAGGAGCTCACCAACGGCAATGTAGGCATCTTCGGCCGCGTGGTCGATCGTCAGCAGCGGCTCAAGGACGGCGATCGGATCGAAGTCTATCGGCCCTTGCTGGCCGATCCTAAGCTGGCGCGGCGCCGTCGTGCTGCCGCCGCGCGGCGGCGCTGATTCGCAGCCGCGCTTTTACGGCGGCGTCACCGGAATACTGGAAGTGGTCGGTGACGGCAGTGCGCCCGGTGTACCCGGCACGCCCGCCGGGTTCTCGTCACGCGCGCGGTCGGCGTTGTCTTTCTTGTCCTGCTTCTGTTGTTTGCTGAAGTTGTCGAAATCCGGATCGTCGAGCGTCTTCGCTTGCACTGCCTGATCGGCTGAGGCGAGGCGCACGCCTTCCATATGGGTCAGCTTGGCGTTGTCGAAGTACAGGGTGACGTTGCGGCGGCTGACTTCGCCGCGCGGGCTCTTGTAGTAACCGAAGTAGTCCCAGCGGTCTTCGCGGAACGGATTGGCGGCGATCGGCGTGCCCATCAGGAACTTGACCTGATCGCGCGTCATGCCGACATGCAGCTGATCGAGCTGTTTCTGCTCGATGACGTTGCCCTGGCGCGTCGGTAGTTTGTAGACGATTTCGTCCGGCAGCTTGGCGATCTCGTGCGGCAACTTGGAAATGCTCGCGCAGGCCGGCAGCAGCAGTATCACGATCAGCAGCGAAAACAGGCGCATAAATTTGTCGCGAGAGGTTGAGGTGCGATAATACTGCATCGCTGTCGGCTACGGATGCCCACGCGGATTGCCGGAATTGCGGCATCCGTCGGCCCGGCGCCGGTCCACATCCCTGCCAGGGTGCCATTGCTCCCGGCCTGTCGCCGTGCTCAGGAGTCAACGTGGAATCACAAGACCTTCGCAACGCGGGCCTGAAAGTCACGCTGCCGCGGCTCAAGATTCTGGAGATGCTGGAGGCCAGTAGTACCCGGCATCTTTCGGCCGAAGAGATTTACCGGCGCCTGATGGACTCCGGCGAGGACATCGGCCTGGCCACGGTGTATCGCGTGCTGACGCAGTTCGAGGCCGCGGGCCTGGTCATGCGGCATCACTTTGAGGGCGGCCATGCGGTGTTCGAACTGCAACGCGGCCATCATCACGATCACATGGTCTGCCTGAAGTGCGGCAAGGTCGATGAATTCGAAGACGACACCATCGAAAAGCGCCAGCGCGACAAGGCCCGCGAACTCGGCTACCGGCTGGTCGAGCACAGCCTGATCATGTACGGCGAGTGTCTGCGTGAGAACTGCCCGAACCTGGCAGCGAGCCAGAACCGCCGTGGCGAGGGATTCCGCAACCTACCGCCGGCTGGCGCTAACAACTAGCCGGTTTTTGCACGCTGCAGCAGGTCTTTTGCCAGCGCCTGCGTCGCCGCGCTCAAGTGCTGGCCGCCGAGCATGCGCGCCAGTTCGGTGACGCGGCGCCCGGCATCGAGCGGGCTGACGCGGGTATAGGTTTCGGCGGCGACCACTTCCTTGGCGATGCTGAAATGGTGCCGGCCCTGTGCGGCCACCTGCGCCAGATGGGTCACGCATAACACTTGCCGGCGATCGCCCAGCGCACGCAGTTGCTGGCCGACGATTTCGGCGACGGCACCGCCGATGCCGGCGTCGACTTCATCGAAAATCATCGTTGCCGCGGCATCGCCGGCTTTCAGTCCGGCACCATGCAGGCTCACCTGCAAGGCCAGACTGACGCGCGACAGCTCGCCGCCGGACGCGACCTTCGCCAGCGCGCGCGGCGGCTGGCCCGGATTGGCGGAGAAATCGAAGCGCACCAAATCCTCGCCGTGCGCGTTCGGCGTGCTGCTGCCGGCCGGCTCGACCGCGACGACGAAGCGCGCGTTCGGCATGCCGAGCGCACGCACCCGCGCAGTCACTGCCGCGGCCAGTTGGTCGCTCTGGGTCTGACGCGATTGGGTCAGCGCCGCGGCGCTGTTGCGATAGGCGGCGACGGCGGCTGTGCGCGCTGCGGCGAGCACGCTGAGCTGTTCGGCAGCGTGTTCGAGCCCGCCGAGTTCGCTGCGCAGTTCGGCGTGCCGCTGCATCAGTTCCTCGGCGCGCACACGATGCTTGCGCGCCAGATCGTGAATCGCGCCGAGCCGGCGTTCGACCGTCGTCAGCCGTTCCGGATCGAGTTCGAGATGGTCGAGTTCGCCGCGCACGGCGTCGGCGGCATCGCGCAACTGCATCTGCGCAGTGGCGACCAGATTCTCGGCGTCGCCGAAGCCCGCGTGCAGCGGCAGCAAACCACGCAGCAGGCCGAGTACCGAACCGAGCTGGTCGTAGGCGCTGCCGTCGCCGCCATACAGCGCGACTTGCGCCGCGCCACCTTCCTCGATCAGGCGGCCGGCATTGGCCAGGCGCCGCTGTTCGCCGTCGAGTTGATCGAGTTCGCCGTCCTGCAGGCTCAGCGCATCGAGTTCCTGCAACTGGAAACGCAGGTAGTCGAGCTGCGCCGGATCGCGGCTCTGCGCGGCCTGCAGCCGCGCGATTTCAGCTTCGATGCGCTGGAATTCGGCGGCCCCGGCGGCCACCGCTTCGAGCGCTTGCGGCGCGACGCCGAAATCGTCGAGTGCCGCGCGCTGCGCGTCGGCGCGCAGCAGTTGCTGGCTCTCGCCCTGGCCGAAGATTTCGACCAGATGTTCGCCGAGCCCGCGCAGCTCGCCGGCGTTCAGCGGCGTGCCGTTGACGAAGGCCCGGGTGCGGCCGTCGGCGCTTAAGCTGCGCCGGATCAGGCAGGTATCGCCATCCCCCAGTTCGCGTGCGGCCAGCCAGGCGCGTGCGCCGGCCGCGTCGCCCAAGTCGAATTCGGCGGCGACTTCGGCGCGTTCGGCGCCGGCGCGCACCAGCGTGCTTTCGGCGCGCTCGCCGATGATCAGGCCCAGTGCGTCGATCAGGATCGACTTGCCGGCGCCGGTTTCGCCGGTGAGCACGCTGAAGCCGTCGCCGAACTCGAGTTCGAGCGCGTCGATGATCGCCAGATTGCGGATATGCAGCGTGCGCAGCATGCGGTCAGGAACCTAGCTGCGGTCGCTGTCGACGGCCGGCGCGCGGCCCCAGTGCAGCTTGTCGCGCAGCAGGCTGAAGTAGCTGTGGTTGTGCGGATGCAGCAGCAGCAGGCGATGCGGCGAGGTGGTGATTTCGACGCAGTCGCCGCCGGCCAGCGGCTGGTTGATCTGGCCGTCGCAGGTAACGCTGGCGCCGCTGGCGTCGCCGTGCATGACGATGCGGATCGGCCTTGTCGCCGGCACCACGATCGGCCGGTCGGACAGCGTGTGCGGGCAGATCGGCACCAGCGCGATCGCTTCCAGGCTCGGATGCATCACCGGGCCGCCGCCGGACAAGGCATACGCGGTCGAGCCGGTCGGCGTCGACACGATCATGCCGTCGGCGCGGTGCTGGCTGATGAATTCCCAGCTGCCGGCCTGTTCGCGGCCGAGCCAGGTTTCGAATTCCAGCATGCGGATCGCTTCGAGGTTGCGCACGACGACGTCGTTGAGCGCCAGCAGCGGTGCGCCGATGCCGGCATCGCAGTTCTGCACGCGCGCCTCCAGCAGCAGGCGTTCTTCGCGGATCGATTCACCGCGGAACACCGCATCC
>JAQGNU010000178.1 GCA_028291645.1 Nevskia sp. | reverse complement strand
GATTCGTGCGCTGTAGCTGCGCCAGTTCAGCCTCCTGGGTTTTCGCATCCATCCCCAGCAGGCGCTCGAAGACTGCGTAAGCCTCGCGCTTGAGAGTCGCCGCTGCGTTCTCGTTCATGGCTAGTCGTCACGCTCAGGGTGCGGCAAACCCCAGCTCGTTGAACACGAATGCACGCGACTTGCGCAGTTCGCGCTTGACGGTTGCCGGCGACAGCTGCAGCACTTCGCAGATGTCCTCGACCGCCAGGCCGGCGTAAAAATGCATTTCGAAGATATCGTGACTGCGCTGATCGACCTGCTTCAGCGATTGCAGGGCCGAGTCCACTGCCACCAGCTGCGGACCGGAGAAAGCGGTGTCCGCGATACCGGTGTTGAGCGTCACCGATGCCAGGCCACCGCCGCGTTTGCGCGCCGCGCGCTCGCGCACATAGTCCATGATGACGCTGCGCATGACACGCGAGGCGTAGGCGAAGAACATCCGATGGTTGGCGCCGGGTAGCGCATCCTGCGCAGTGAGTCGCAAATAAGCTTCGTGAACCAGGCTCGGCGCATCGAGCTGGGTCAGCGTCGATTGGTGCGAAAGATTCTGCCGCGCCAGCACGCGCAATTCATCGTAGACCCGCGTAAACAGGGCATCGTGCGCCGCTGCGTCACCGGCGCGGGCGCGTTCTAATAGTCGCGTGATATCCCCCATACGTCTAGCATAGGAGAAACGGCGGCGTTTCGGCCTGCCGCGCGTCGCCTGACGCTGGAGCGGCTTGAATCGCGACGCTCAAAGTCGGAGAGTTACGCCAACTTCAAGTGAAAGGCTCGCGGCCCATGAATCCTGCTTTGCTGGCACTGACCCTCGGCGCCATGCTGCTCGGCATGGTCATGCTCGGCTTCACGATCACCCGCACTGTCGGCTTGGTGAAGAGCAGCGTAATCGTCCGCCTACCGGTGCTGGCCGAACAGAGCGTGGACTTCGAGCGGGCCGGAACTTTCACCCTCAACCTCGAATATCCGCGGCTGTCGACGGCGCTGTTGCACGCCGAGTTCTCGCTGCGCGACGCCGGCGACCGCGAAGTGCCGTCCTGGCCGATCGTCTTCCGGACCGTGGTCTCCGGATTTTCGGTGGTGCGCTTTCCGGTGCGCGGCTACGCGATCGCACATCCGGGCCGCTATCGGCTGATCGCCAGCGGCATCGCGACAGCCAGCGACAGCACGCGCTGCGCGCTGCTGTTTACGCGGCCCTATACGGCAACGCTGGTGCTGCTGATTCTGGGAATAGTGTTCGGCGGCATCTGCTGCATCGGCGGACTGGTGTTCAGCGCGCTGCAATTCGCCGGCAAGCTCTGATGCACACCGACGATCCGCGACTGCTCACGCTGGAATGGCGCGATCTGCTGCCGTTGAGCCGTGGTGATGTGCTGCGCGAGTTGAGCCTGTCGCTGCCGTGGCTGACGGCTTCGCTGCTCGCCGAGCACTATGCGCAGTACCCGCACGCGCTGGCCAGCTCGTTCCTGTTTTTCCTCACCGGCCTGCGCCAGGTCCACAACGCCTATCACTATGCGCTGGGGTTGCCGCGCCAAGCCACCGAATGGCTGATGTTCGTGCTGAGCATCGCGATGCTGGGTTCGATGCACGCGGTGCAGATCAACCATCTGCGCCACCATCGGCATTGCCTGGACGCGGACGATGTCGAAGCGATGAGTGCGCGCCTGCCGGCGTGGCGCGCCGTGCTGATTGGGCCATGGTTTCCGCTGCGCCTGCACCACAAGGCATTGCAGGTCGGCAGCGCGCGTCAACGCCGCTGGATCGCTGCGGAACTGCTGGCGAATCTAGTCTGGATCGTGTTGGTATTCGCGCTGCTGAAGCTGCGCGTGCTCGAATACCATGTGATCGCGATGGCCGTAGGCCAATGCCTGACCGCGTTCTTCGCAGTGTGGACGGTGCACCACGACACCGAGTCCGGCGCCTACCCCGCGCGCAGCATCCGCCATCCGCTGAAAGCGCGACTGACGTATGCGATGTTCTATCACGTCGAACACCATCTGTTCCCCGCGGTGCCGACCTGCCATCTGGCTATCCTGGCGCGGAGGCTCGATGCGGTCGCGCCTGAGTTCGGTGTGCAGCACGTGTTCTAGCCGTCGCTAGTCGGTCACCGCACCGCGGCTCGCCGTGCTGACCAGACGCGCGTATTTCGCCAGCACGCCCGAGGTGTAGCGCGGCGCCGGTTGCTTCCAGGCGGCGCGGCGCCTGGCGATCTCGGCATCGTCGACGTTCAGCTGGATCAGCTGCTTCAGGGCATCGATGGTGACGCTGTCGCCTTCATGGATCAGCGCGATGGTGCCGCCAACGAAAGCCTCGGGCGCGACGTGGCCGACCACCATGCCCCAGGTGCCGCCGGAGAAACGGCCGTCGGTGATCAGTCCAACGGATTCGCCGAAACCCTTGCCGATGAGTGCGGCGGTCGGCGCCAACATCTCGCGCATGCCGGGACCACCCTGCGGACCTTCGTAGCGGATCACCAGCACGTCGCCATGATTGATCTGGTCGGCCATGATCGCCGCCATCGCCGCATCTTCGGAATCGAACACGCGCGCCGGACCGGTGATCACCGGATTCTTCAGGCCGGTGATCTTGGCGACACAGCCTTCGGGTGCCAGATTGCCCTTCAGGATCGCCAGATGGCCCTGCTTGTACATCGGCTGGTCGATGCCGCGGATCACGTCTTGATCCGCACGCGGCTGTGGCGGTACGTCCTTCAGCACTTCGGCGATGGTCTGGCCGCTGATGGTGATGCAGTCGCCGTGCAGTAGACCGGCTTCGAGCAGGATCTTCATCACCTGCGGAATGCCGCCGGCCTTGTGCAAATCGGTGGCGACGTATTTGCCGGAGGGCTTCAGATCGCACAGCACCGGCGTTTTTAGGCGCACGCGCTCGAAATCGTCAATGCTCCATTCGACGTCGGCGGTGTGGGCGATGGCGAGGAAATGCAGCACCGCGTTGGTCGAACCACCCGTGGCCATCACCACCGCAATCGCGTTCTCAATGGATTTTTTGGTGACGATGTCGCGCGGCTTCAGGTCCGCCTTGATCGCGGCGACCAGCGTGGCCGCCGAGCGCGCCACCGAATCGCCCTTCTCGGCATCGGGATTGGCCTCGGTGGACGAGTTCGGCAGCGACATGCCAAGCGCTTCGATCGCACTCGACATCGTGTTCGCGGTGAACATGCCGCCGCAGGCACCGAAACTCGGGCAGGCGTTCTTCTCGATGCCTTCGAAATCCTCCTGCGACATCTTGCCGGCGCCGTAAGCACCCACCGCCTCGAAAGAAGAAACAACCGTCAGCGGAATGCCCTTCCAGTTGCCAGGCTTGATGGTGCCGCCGTAACAGAAGATCGCCGGCGCATTGATGCGCAGCATGCCGATCAGCGCACCCGGCAGGTTCTTGTCGCAGCCGCCGATCGCCAGCACGCCGTCCATGCTCTGGCTCTGCACCGCGGTCTCGATCGAATCCGCGATCACTTCGCGCGACACCAGCGAATACTTCATGCCCTCGGTGCCC
>JAQGNU010000177.1 GCA_028291645.1 Nevskia sp. | reverse complement strand
CAGATGGTTCGATGGCGGCAATGAATCGAACCTCGCCGGGTACAATGTCGCGGCATTCGAAGGCTTTGGATCCTTATTCGACGGAGGCGCCGGCATGGCGGGAATACCCTAGCTTGGCCCTACATTTAGGGTGCCGCCCTACATTGTTTAGCCGGGCAATATCGCCGACACTTCGAGAAGCAGCGTCGAAGAAAGCGCCAGTCGAAGCATCAGGATCAGCTACAACTAAAAAGAGGAGCGGCTCATGGAACCAAGCGGCAAGCAGCTAATAAAAATCGGCCTGTTCACATTGGTGATCGGCTGTCTTGGACTGGTTGGCTGCAATCGGCATCAGGCGCACGATGAGGACGAGGATGCGCCGGCGACCGAGGCGACTCAGCCTGCGACCGCTGCGCCTGCCAGTGATGCCGCGCAACCGGCGCAGCCCGCCGTGGAAGCGCCCCCGGCGGATGCGTCTGCCGCGGCGAGTGCCCCCGCTGCTGCGGATACGGGCAGCAGCACAGCGTCGGCCGGAGCTGCCACACCGAGCGACAGCAGCACCGCTTCCACGCCAGCGACGCCGAGCGACGCCGCTTCAAGCAACGCCGCATCAGGCGCGGCCAGCGCGGAATCCACCAGCAGCGCTTCGACCGCGGCATCTGCTCAGTCCAGTGCTCCGTCCAGCCCGGCCGAATCTGCGCCGGCCCCTGCCGACTCGACGAGTGCAGCGGTTGCAGACACGCCGCCGCCGTCGGATACGACGTCCAGCAAAGCCGAAAAACCTGCGAAGTCGGTGGCGAGTGCCGCGCCTTCAGCCGAACACAAAACGGCCGCTGCGAAGATGCCGCCGCCAGCCGCCGAGGCCCTGACCGCCTGGTGGGCAAGCGGTTCGTCGTCGCCCTTCACGGTGCGCGCTGTAGGTCCGGCAAGCGATCGTTTGGGCGTGGTCATCGTGCTGTCGAAGGATGTCGGCGACGCGGCTGCGGCGGGTCAGCATGTCCGTGTGTTGCACAAGGGTAAGCCAGTCACCACCGGCACCTGGCACGCGGGCGCCAATGCGCGTGTGCTGGTGCTGGATCCAGTGGTGGCAGGCCGCTATGACGTGATCATCGACGGCGGCCTCGCCAGCGCCGACGGCCAGGCGCTTGGCTCGGATCTGCATGGCCCGGTATTCGTGCGCTGATTCATAGCGGCCGTGGCTGTCTGGAAATAAACAACCCCGCGTTCGCGGGGTTTCCAAGCCGGCGTTCTTAACTGTCAATAAAGCAAAGCGCCGGGCTGGCCGCAATATTCGTGGATTGAATCCATTCCAGCATCCGCGGCCTCCGGTTTGCGCGGGTTGACGCGCGGCCGTGCTTGACTTGAATTTGCACGCAACGGCAAGCTAGCTGATCGCCGATCTCCTGAAGCGGCGGGCTACTGCAATAAGGGAATCGCATCCCCAAGTTCCAGCGTGGACGCAGCCGTATCGATCGACGTATCGGCGTTGCTGTTCCGGATGTTAGGGTTTGAATCGTGGCAGCGTCTTGTAGTGATGTGCCGCTTCAATATCAATGAAAAGTGCATGCCCAGCGTGCAGGAATATAAGCGGTGAATGTAAGCGCGATTGCGGCAGACATCGAGGCAGTTGCCCGGATCGGCGCCATTCCGTCGATCTTGGAGATGGTGTGCAAGTCGACCGGCCTGCGCTTCGCAGCTGTCGCGCGGGTCACGCAGGACAACTGGACCGCCTGTGCTGTTCGAGACGAAATCGAGTTCGGACTTAAAGTCGGTGGTGAGTTGCCGGTCAAAACCACCATCTGCGACGAAATTCGCGACAGCCATAGCGTCGTCGTCATTGATCACGTCAGCGAGGACGTTCGCTATTGCAAGCATCATACGCCGAGGATTTACGGCTTCCAAAGTTACATTTCGTATCCGATCAAGCGCAAGAGCGGCGAGTTTTTTGGCACCTTATGCGCGCTTGATCCGCGACCGACAAAGCTGTCCGATCCGCAGATTCTCAAGACCTTCGAGCTATTCTCCGAACTGATCGGTCTGCAACTCGACGTCGAGGACCGCCTCAAACAAACCCAACAGGCGCTTTCGGACGAACTGAAAACGGCTGAACTTCGCGAGCAATTCATCGCCGTGCTGGGCCACGACCTGCGCAACCCGCTGTTCGCAGTCACCGCGGGCGCAGAAGCCTTGCTGAAGATGTCGCTGCCGGAGAAGGCGAAAGCTGTGGTACAGCGCATCGAGCGCAGCGGTGCCCGCATGACGCAACTGGTCGACAACATTCTCGACTTTGCACGCGGGCGGCTCAGCGGCGGACTTCCGATCGAAAAGCGCATCGATAACACGCTGGCCTATTCAGTCAGTCATGTCGTCGACGAGTTGCGTTCCACCCATCCGGGACGACAGATCGAGCTGCATGTGGACCTGCCGCGCGCGGTCAGCTGCGACTCCGCTCGGATCGGGCAGCTGCTGTCCAATTTAGTGAGCAACGCCCTCCACCATGGGGCGCCGGACGGGCCCATCTATGTGAAGGCGCACTGCGACGAGCAGCAGTTCAAATTGGCCGTGACCAACGAGGGACGGCCGATTCCTTCCGAGATTTCCGAGCGGCTGTTCCAGCCGTTCTACCGGGCATCGAACAGTGAGCGATCCGAAAGTCTCGGGCTGGGCCTCTACATCGCCGCGCAAATTGCGCAATCGCACGGCGGCGCGCTGACGGTGGAGTCGAATTCAGATGCGACAACGTTCCAACTGGCCATGCCTGTCAACGCGCAGTAGCGACGCCTGGGAGATTGCCAAGACCGTCGCGGGTATGTGGATAATCCGCCCTGATCAAGCCCAGACGCAGCTTAGTTTCATGCCCTTCCGACGTAGCCTTCTGCTGGCCCTGCTTTTACTACAGCAAGTTCCGGTAGTGCAGGCGGCGGATTGGGGCGGCGCTGTCGGCGCGACCAGCGACTTTGCATATCGCGGGCTGACGCTCAGTGACAACAAGCCCTCAGGCCAGATCGATCTGCATTATTTTTCCAAGTCCGGCTGGTTCGCCGGCGCGACTGCGGCGAGCGTCCAGCGCAGTCGTTACGACTCTACAAGTCTCCAAATCGATGCCTACGCCGGCTACGCCTGGACTCCGACCGATCCTTGGAGCCTCAGGCTGTTCGGCGTGCATCACGACGATCCCTGGAACAATCCGTCGGGCCGTTACAACTACGACGAGTTGTCTGGCACCGTGGCCTATGCCGACCGGCTGTCTCTCAGCATGTCGGTCCTGCCGGACCTGGCGGTCGAAAGTCAGAATGGCTGGGCCGACCGCCGCGTTGCGCTGACCTACGATGCCGCCTTCCATCAACCGCTGATCGGCGCACTTTCCGCGAATGCCGGTGTCGGCTACTACGACCTGCGCTGGGTGGCGGATACCGGCTACGTCTACTGGAACGCCGGACTTGCGTACGACTTCGGCAAGCTAGAGCTGGATCTCTCCTACATCGGCACCGACCATACCGCGCGATCGCTGTTCGGCAGCGTCGCAGTCAATCGTCTGGTCGGATCGTTGCTATGGCATTTCTGACAAATTTGGACGCGCATGCAACTTTTTCGGGCGACGGTGGCACTCACGTTCTAATGAAGCATCTGAAGAAAATCCAATGCGCGTGACGCGAGGAACGGCGATGAGCCATGCCGTGGTGCCCAAGCATGGCAGCGACGACGAACAGGAACTGGCCTTGCTGCGTCTCACCGCGCGCCGTGATCGGCGCTCCTTCGAAACGCTCTACGGCGAATATTACCCGCGGCTGGGCCGATTCCTTTCGCGGACGACGCAGCGACCCGAACTGATCGACGAGGTGATCAACGAGACGTTCTGGGTCGTTTGGCAGAAGGCTGGAGAGTTCCGCGGCGCCTCGCTGGTGTCGACCTGGATCATGGGGATCGCCTACCGCTGCGCGCTGAAATCGCTGCGTCGCGCCGGCGGATCCGAAGAGTCGTTATCCGCGGACCTGGAGGAGACCGGCACGCCGGAATTGCAGCTGAATTACGAACTGCGCGACTGGGTTGCGCATGGCTTGCGCCACCTGCCGCTCGAGCAGCGCACGACGATCCAGCTGGCCTATTACTTCGGACATTCCTGCGAAGAGATTGCCGAAATCATGGACTGCGCGCTGGGTACGGTGAAGGCGCGCATGTTCCACGCACGCATCAAGCTTAAGAATTTGTTGCCAGCCCTGGGCGGGGGGAACTGAAGTGACCGACATGAACTACACCAACGATACATTTTCTCGACATCGAGAGGCCTGGGAGCTGATTCCCTGGGTCGTGAACGGAACCGCGACGCCGGAGCAAAACCGTGTCGTGGAGCAGCATCTCGAGGATTGCGGGGATTGCCGCGAAGAGCTCGTCTTTCAATCGCAACTGCACGCCGCGATGAATCCCGAATCGACGCGCGAAGCCGTCCCCAAACCGGCGCTGGACCGGCTGTGGCAACGCATCGACGGCGCCGCCGCGGTCCAGCTTTCTCGCACACAGCGCCGCCGCCAGCGTCGGATCGATTCTGGATTCGCGCGTGGACTGCTGGCGCTGGTCATCGTCGAGGCGATTGGCGTGGCCACGCTGGGCGGTGCACTCTGGAAGCGTGGCGAAGCTGCGGCGCATACGCCGGTGTACCGCACGCTCAGCACGTCGACCGAAACTTCGCAGCACGCGACGATTCACGCGGTGCTGGTGCCCTCGTTAGCGGTGGGGCAGCTGCAAACGCTGCTGTCCGCATCGCAACTGCAAATCGTCGGCGGTCCCAGCAAGACCGGGGTCTACGCGCTCGCACCGATGTCGTCCAGCGTCGATACCAACATGGCACTGGCACAGTTGCGCGCCGATCCCAATATCCGGTTGGCGGAACCCATCGATCTCGCGCAACGCTCGCCGCCGTGATTCCTCGGCTATTGGCATTACTGCTGGCGCTCGGTATCGAAGCCTGCAGCCTGCTATCGCCACAGCCTGCGACGGCGATTCCTGAGGTGAATGTGCGTGCGCAAACCGCGCGTCTCATCCTGGTGACCGTTGCCAACGTGCCGGAGCCGATGCAAACGCATGCCGGTTCGAGTCTGCATGGCTACGAGGCGATGCCGCTGTATGCGAAAAGTGGCAGCGCGCGCGCTCGACTCGATGCAATCGCTGCCGATTACCAACTGCGGCCGATGGCCGAATGGCCGATCCAATCCTTGGCGGTGCAGTGCGTCGTATTCGAACTTGCGGCGGACCAGGATCGCGACGCGACGCTGGAACGGTTGTCAAAGGATGCGCGGGTAGCGCTGGCACAGCCGATGCAAACCTTCGGCACGCTGTCTGCCGGCTACAACGACCCCTATGTCGGATTGCAACGCGGCTTCGCACAGATCGATGCGGCAGACGCTCAGCAATGGTCGCGCGGCGACGGCATTCGTGTTGCGGTGATCGACACCGGCATGGACAGCGTGCATGCCGATCTGCAGGGGCGCGTCGAAAGCCATCGGAATTTTGTTGATGATGACGCGCGCCAGTTCTACGCCGACCGCCACGGCACCGAAGTGGCCGGCGTGATCGCGGCCGATGCCAATAACCACGAAGGCATCGTCGGCGTTGCACCGGGCGTTCGCATCCTGGCTTTCAAAGCGTGCTGGCAATTGGAAGCCCATGCCGATAGCGCCTTGTGCAATTCGTTTACCTTGGCACAAG
>JAQGNU010000174.1 GCA_028291645.1 Nevskia sp. | reverse complement strand
TATTCGTGGGCACGCTTACTTGGCGTAGTAGGTTTCGCCCTTGGCGGCCATTTCCTTCATGCGTGCGGTCGGCTCGTAGAGTTTGCCGAGGCTCGCGTACTTGGCGCACTTCTCGACCAGGTTCTTCAGGCCGATGATGTCGGCGTACTTCAGCGCACCGCCGAGATTCGTCGGGAAGCCGATGCCGAGAATCAGGCCCAAGTCGGCCTCGGTGGCGGTGTCGACGATCTTCTCTTCGAGGCAGCGCGCGGTCTCGATGATCATCGGGATCATCAGGCGGTCGATGACTTCCTCGTCGCTGAAATCCTTGGTGCCGTTCGGCTGCACGGACTTCAGCAGTTCGTAAGTATCCGCCGCGACGACTTTCTTCGGCTTGCCCTTGGGATCGGTCTCGTACTTGTAGAAGCCGATGCCGTTCTTCTGGCCGTAGCGCTTGTTCTCGTACATCACGTCGAGCGCGGTCTTGAAGTCCTTGCCCATGCGATCCGGGTAACCTTCGGCCAGCACGTCGCCGACATGATGCGAGGTGTCGATGCCGACGACGTCCTGCAGGTACGACGGCCCCATCGGCCAGCCAAAAGCTTCGGCGACCTTGTCGATCTTGACGAAATCGCCGCCGTCGCGCAGCAGCGCGGACCAGCCGCCGAAATATGGGAACAGGATGCGGTTGACCAGGAAGCCCGGGCAGTTGTTGACGACGATCGGCGTCTTGCCCATCGCGGTGGCGTAACCGACGATGGTGGCGACCGCTTCGTTGCTGGTCTTGGCACCGCGGATCACTTCGACCAGCGGCATCTTGTGCACCGGGTTGAAGAAGTGCATGCCGAGGAAGTTCTCCGGACGCTTCAGCACCGAGGCCAGTTCGTCGATCGAAATCGACGAAGTGTTCGACGCGATCACCGCATCGGGACGTGCCACGCCTTCGACTTCGGCCAGCACCGCCTTCTTCACCTTCGGGTTCTCGACCACCGCTTCGACGACGACATCGACATGACCGAAGTCGCCGTAGTTCAGCGTCGGGCGGATTTCGCCGAGTACCTTGCCCATCTTCTCGGCGCTCAGCTTGCCGCGCGCAACCTGCGTGCTGAGCAGCTTGTTGGCTTCGGCCAATCCTAAGTCCAGCGCCTTGTCGGCGATGTCCTTCATGATGATCGGCGTGCCTTTCGAAGCACTCTGATAAGCGATGCCGCCGCCCATGATGCCGGCGCCGAGCACCGCGGCCTGCTTCACCGGCCGTGCGATCTTGGCGTACTGCTTGCCCTTCTTCTTCAGCAGCTGATCGTTCAGGAACAGGCCGATCAGTGAATCCGCAGTCTGCGTTTTGGCGACCTTGGCGAAGCCCTGTGCCTCGATCAGCAGCGCGTCGTCACGCGTCTTGCCGGCGGCTTTCTGGATCACCGAGACCGAGGCCAGCGGCGCCGGCATGTGGCGGCCAGCCTTGCCAGCGATGAAACCCTTGGCGGTTTCGAACACCATCATCGATTCGACCTGCGGCAGCTGCAGCTTGCCGGTCTTCTGCGCACGGCGTTTCTTCCAGTCGTAGGCGCCGGCATTGGCCAACGCGATGATTTTCAGCGCGGCGTCTTTCAGCTTTTCGGGTGCGACGACCGCATCGACCGCATGGATCTTCAGCGCGGCGTCGGCCTTGTTCTGGGTGCCGCCGGCGATCCACTCGATCGCGTTGTCGGCGCCGACCAGGCGCGGGAAACGCACGGTGCCGCCGAAGCCTGGGAAAATACCGAGATTCACTTCCGGAAAGCCGACCTGCGCCTTGGCCGCGATCACGCGGTAGTCGGTCGACAGCGCCATCTCGAAACCGCCGCCCAGGGCCAGGCCGTTGATCGCGGTGACGCTCGGGAACGGCAGATCCTCGACCGAGGAGAACACCTTGTTGGACTCGAACGCCCACTTGGCGATCTCGTCTTCCGGCTGCTGGAAGCTCTTGCCGAATTCGGTGATGTCGGCGCCGACGATGAACGCATCCTTGGCGCTGGTGACGATCAGACCTTTGACGCCGCCATCTTTCTGAATCGCCGCAACGGCTTCGCCAAGTTCCTTGATGGTGCGCGCATCGAACTTGTTGATGGATTCATCCTTGCGGTCGAAGCACAGCTCGGCGATGCCGTTGTCGAGCTTGGCGACCCGGATGGATTGACCCTGATACATAAGCAGATGCTCCTCAAAAGAGATTGACATTTTTTTTGCCCACAGCAACCGCAGCGGGGCACCGAAAGGGAGCCGGATGATAGCCGCTGGCGGCACCCAGCGACAATGCGGCGGCAGTCGCAGGCTTGCTACGGCACGGCTTTTGACGGACCTAAAGCCGAACACCTATAGTCCTGCAAGGTGTTCCACCCAAGGAGTCGAACGATGGCTGCAAATGCCCGTTTTCATCAGCTCAAGCGCCAGGTTGAAAAACTGCGCAAAGACTCGCTGGATCTGGTCGCCAGTGCCAACAAGATTCTCTATCGGGGCGTGCAGAAACTCGCCGACAAGGAGTTGAAGGCGCTCAACGCGTATTACAAGTCCGCGGTGGCGTCGATCAAACAAGCCGACAAGGCCGATATCAAGGGTGCGGCGAAGGAACAGATCGATCTGCTGCAGGAAACCGTCAACACCGTCATCGGCCATGCACGCGAGTCGCTGGCGGTGGTTGCCGAAGCGCGCAATGAAATCGCTAAGCTGGTGCAGAAAGGTGTCGGCGGCGCCAAGGTCAAGGAATCGCAGTTGAAGAAGGCTGCGGCGCCGGCGCGCAAAGCGGTCAAGGACGTCAAGAAATCCGCGAAGAAAGCCGGCAAGAGCGTCAAGAAAACGGTTGCCAGCGCCGAGAAAGCGGCAGCCAAAGGCGAGAAGTCCGTCGTCACCGCCGCCAAGAAAGCGGTGAAAGATGTGCGGGCCGGTGCCAAGAGTGCTGCGGCCAGCCTGAACCTCGCGGTCTCGAAGGCTGCGCCATCGCCGGAGTCGCGTGCAGGCCGCGCCACCAGCAAGGCCAAGGAAACGGCAACATCGGCGATCGAGACTGTCACCAGCGCAGCGTCGAATCTGTCGCAGAACGTATCCTCGGCCGTGTCCGGCGCGGTGACGGCCGTCACCGACGCGATCAAATCGCAGTAGTGGCGCCGCGCGCGGCGCGAAACCGGTTTGCAGCGCCGCCTGTTGCGCGCCGGTTATCATTGCCGTGCACAGGGATCACCCCGCTGCCGAGTGCGGCTGCAGTTCGATCAACTGACGCCGCCGCGGCATCGCCGCATTTTCGCGCTGCATGAAACTGAGTATCGAACAAAGCTCGGAATTGTCGCGTCTGCTGGCCGACCCGAGCCGCCTGCGCTTACTGCTGCTGCTCGAAGTGCACACGCTGTCGATCGCCGAGTTGACCGAAATCACCGGCCTCGCGCAAAGCCGCGTGTCGACCCATCTGGCGCGGCTCAAGCGCGCCGGCTTGGTGCAGGATCAGCGCACCGGCGGCGCGGCTTTGTATGCGCTCAGCGGCGACGGCGGCGAAGCGGCCGAACTCTGGAGCCTGCTGCGCGAGCGGCTCGACGACCCGCAGGCGCGGCTCGACCGCGAACGCGCCGAGGAAGTCGTGCGCGGTCGCAAATCCACGCAGACCTGGGCCGAATCGGTCGCCGGACGGATGGAGCTGCATTATTCGCCGGGCCGCACCTGGGAGGCGACTGCACGCGCGCTGATCGGCCTGCTCAATCTCGGCGACGTGCTCGATCTGGCCTCCGGCGATGGCGTGCTGGCCGAACTGGTGTCGGGACACGCACGCAGCGTCACCTGCGTGGACATCAGCGCCAAGGTGCTGGCCGCCGCACGCAAGCGGCTGCGCGCGCACGCCAACGTCGGCTTCTGCCGTGCCGACATGGCGGCGCTGCCGTTTGCCGCAGCGCAATTCGATCATGTCTTTCTGATGCATGCCTTGAGTTATGCGACGCGGCCGGACGCAGTGCTTGGCGCAGCGGCGCAGATGCTGCGGCCGGGCGGCAAGCTGGTGATCGCGACCCTCAATGCACACCAGCACGAAGTCGCGCGCGCAGCCTTCGATCACGTCAATCTCGGCATGAGCGCTGCGAGCTTGCGCCACGGTTTGGAGCACGCCGGATTGAGCGTCGAATTCTGCGAAATCACGTCGCGCGATCCGCGCCCGCCCTATTTCGAAGTGGTGACGGCGCTGGCGCTGCGGCCGCACTCCTAGCTGGACAGCGGCAGCTCGCCCTGCCACAACAGCGCACCGGACTTCTTCTGGATTGCCGTCAGGCGTTCGCGATGCGCGTCCAGCTCGGCTGCACTGGCGCGAATCAGCGTTAACGGCTGCGGCGTGCCGGCGAACAATTCCGCCAGCGCAGCTTCGGCCGACGTAGTCCCGACACTGCCGGCAGCGCTCTCCAGCCCGAGCGCGGACTGGCCGCCAGTCATCGCCAGATAGACTTCCGCCAGCAGCCGCGCATCGAGCAGCGCGCCGTGCTGCGTGCGCTGCGTGTTGTCGACGTTGTAGCGCTTGCACAGCGCATCGAGGTTCGCCTTCTGGCCCGGATGCAGACGCCGCGCCATCGACACGGTGTCGAGCACGCTGCATAGCGCGCCGATGCGCTCGGTCCGTCCGGCGCGTTCCAGTTCGTAGTCGAGGAAGCCGATGTCGAACGCGGCGTTGTGAATGATCAGCTCGGCACCGGCCAGCAGCTTCAGCAACTCATCGGCGATCTGCGGAAAGCGCTGTTTGTCCGCGAGGAATTCGCGTGTGATGCCGTGTACGTCGAATGCACCCGGCTCGCTGTCACGGTCCGGATTCAGATACCAGCGCTGCTCGGCAACCACGCGTCGATTGCGCAACTCGATGCAGCCGATTTCGATGATGCGGTTGCCGAGACT
>JAQGNU010000169.1 GCA_028291645.1 Nevskia sp. | reverse complement strand
CCGACTGACGTCGACCCCAACACAGCCGCATCCACCCCTGTTCCGCCGATATGTCCGAGCCTTCCCGCCAAACGCTTGCACCGACTCCGGACGCCGACAGCGAACGCATCCGCGCGCTGGTGCGCTTCTGCGACAAAGTCGCCTGGTGGCTCGACGACTGCCTGCGTATTCCCGGCACGCGTTTCCGCTTCGGCTTGGACGCGATTGTCGGCGTGTTCCCAGTCGCCGGCGACGCGCTCGGCTTTGCGGTTTCGGCACTGACGATGGCGCGCGCGGCGCGCGACGGCGTGCCGCGCAGCCTGCTGCTGAAGATGGGCCGCAACGTCGTCATCGATCTGATCGGCAGCATCGTGCCGGTGTTCGGCGATGTGTTCGACGCCGCGTTCAAGGCGCATCGGCGCAATGTCAATCTGCTGCGCAGCCACTACGCCGCGCAGTTGCCGGCGGAGGCACCGCGTCGCCGCGCGCCGTGGTTCGTCGGTGCGCTGGCGACGCTGGCGGTAAGCGCTCTGTTATGGAGCGCGTGGCGGCACTGGCATTAGCCGCCGGTGGCCGTGCAAACGAAAACGCCGACACGAGGTCGGCGTTTTGTTGAAACTGTTGGCGATCAGTCGCCGCGCGCGATGACCAGGCCCTTCAGCAGATTCAGCGCCTGATACAGCTCGTAGTCCGACACCGCGAGGTCCTGATCCTTCTTGTCGCCGTCGTCGGATTTCGCCGACTTGTCATCGATGGCTTTCACCGCCGCTGCGGCCGCAGCACCGGCCGCCGCCGCTACGGCTTTCTTCTTCTCATCCGGATTGTCGAGACGACCTTTCAGATCGGCTTCGTGGATGCCTTCGATCAGGTCGGCGTCGTCCAGCTTGCTGACCTTGATCGGCTGCACGACGATGTTCGGCACGATGCCTTCGGCCTGGATCGAACGGCCGCTCGGCGTGTAGTAACGCGCGGTGGTGATCTTAATCGCGGTTTCGTTCTGCATCGGCAGGATGGTCTGCACCGAGCCCTTGCCGAAGGTCTTGCTGCCGAGCAGCACCGCACGATGCTGATCCTGCAGCGCGCCGGCGACGATTTCCGCGGCCGAAGCCGAGCCGCCATTGACCAGCACCACCAGCGGCTTGCCGTTCAGTTCATCGCCCGGTGTCGCATCGAATTCGTGATTGGAATCCTTGTCGCGGCCCTTGATGCTGACGATCGGGCCCTTCTCGAGGAAAGCATCGGACACATCGACTGCGGCATTCAGCACGCCGCCCGGGTTGTTGCGCAGATCGAGCACCACGCCTTTGAGGTTGCCGCCGGCGGCCTTCTTCATCTTGGCAATTTCGTCGTCGAGATTTTTGCCGGTGGAGGTCTGGAACGAGGCGATGCGGATGTAGGCATAGCCCGGTTCGAGCACGCGGCTGCGCACGCTGGCGACCTTGATGATGTCGCGCTTCAAATCGAAGATCAGCGGCGCCGGCGTGTTGTCGCGCACCACGGTCAACACCACCTTGGTGCCCGGATCGCCGCGCATCTTGGTGACGGCGTCGTTCAGCGACAGACCCTTCACCACCTGATCGTCGATCTTGACGATCAGATCGCCCGGCTTGATGCCGGCTTTCGCGGCCGGCGTGTCGTCGATCGGCGAGACCACCTTGACCACGCCGTTCTGCGCCTGCACTTCGATACCGAGGCCACCGAACTTGCCGGTGGTGACTTCGTTCATGTCCTTGAACTCTTCCTTGTCGAGATAGCCGGAATGCGGATCCAGGCCCGACAACATGCCGCGCATCGCGTTCTCGAGCAGGGTCTTGTCGTCGACCGGCTCGACGTAATCGGCCTTCACTTTATTCAGCACTTCGACGAAGTTGCGCAGATCGTCGAGCGGCAGACCGCCGGCAGCGGCAGTGGCCGCCTGCTTCTCGGCGAGGACGCCGTGGGTCAGGGTGATGCTTGCACCAAGCAGGAAGCTGACGGCAATCGCCACGGGGACGCGATAACGGGAAGGCATGGATGACTCGGTAGGGTTAATGACGCCGTTAAAGAAGATATCACAGCGCCTAGCTCGGACACCGGAAACCCCGGCCGGTTCTGGCTTTGCGGGACCAGCGGCGGTGCGGAATGGGCTCTACGGCAGAGGCATACGCCTTGGCGTCACTGCATCGTCTAGCGCGTCAGCCACTCACGCGGATCCATCGGCTCGGGACCTTTGCGCACTTCGAAATACAGGCCGGGCTGCTCGTAGCCGCCGGTGTTGCCGGCGGCAGCGATGACGTCGCCAGCGCTGACCGCGTCGCCGACCGCCTTGCCGACCGCGGAATTGTGGCCGTACAGCGTGAACAGTCCGCGCTCGTGCTCCAGCACCACGATCAGACCGAAGCTCGACAGCCAGCCGACGTAGGCGACGCGGCCGGACGCGCAGGCATGCACCGGCGCGCCTTCTGGCGCTTCGATCCAGATGCCCTTCCACTGCAGGCGTCCGCCGGCCTTGCCGTCGCCGTAGTTGGCGAGGATGTCGCCGCGCAGCGGCCACTGCATGCTGCCGTGCTTGCCGGAGAACGGCTTCGACGAGGAGCTGGGCGGCGGCGCGCTGGCCAGCGCACGCTTCAGCGATTCCAGCAGGTTCTGCAACTGCTTTTCATTACCCTGCAGGCGTTTCAACTCTTCGCTCTCGCCGGCCAGCCGGTTCTGCACCTGGTTCATCGCTTGGCGCCGTTGGGCACGGTCGGACTCGATGTCGGCCAGCGCATCCTTGCGCTTCGCCTGCAGGCCGCGCAGCGTGTCGAGCTCGCCCTGGTAGCGTGCTGCCAGTGCCGCCGCCTGCGCGATGTCGGCGTCGATGCGGTCGATGTAGGTCTTGCGCGCCCGCGCCAGATAGTCGTAATCCATCAACAGCCGGCCGACCCGATCCGGCTCGTCCTGGCTTAGCAGCAATTCGGTGCGGCCACCGGTGCCGAGCATGTAGGCG
>JAQGNU010000162.1 GCA_028291645.1 Nevskia sp. | reverse complement strand
GCTGCTGGTCGGCGCCACCGGTTCCGGCAAGAGCACTTCGCTGGCGGCGATGCTGGGCTATCGCAATCAGAATTCGAAAGGTCACATCATCACCATCGAAGACCCGGTTGAATACGTGCATCCGCATCTCGGCTGCCTGGTCACGCAGCGCGAAATTGGGCAGGACACGCAGTCTTGGGAGAACGCGCTGAAAAACACCTTGCGCCAGGCCCCGGACGTGATTCAGATCGGCGAGATCCGCACACGCGAGACGATGGAATACGCGGTGCAGTTTTCCGAAACCGGCCATCTGGTGCTGTCGACGCTGCACGCCAACAGCGCCAACCAGGCGCTCGACCGCATCATCAATTTCTTCCCGGAAGAACGGCGCGAACAGGTGCTGATGGACCTATCACTGAACCTGCGCGCGATCGTGTCGCAGCGTCTGGTGCGGCGCGAGAGTGGCGGTCGTGCCGCGGCGATGGAGATCATGATCAACTCGCCGCTGATCTCGGACCTGATCTTCAAGGGCGAGGTGGCCGGCATCAAGGAGGTGATGGCGCGCTCCAACGAGCAGGGCATGTTCACCTTCGATCAGTTCCTGTTCTCGATGTTCGAGGCCGGCACCGTGTCGTACGAGGAAGCGATCCGCAATGCCGATTCGCAGAACGAGCTGCGCCTGCGCATCAAGCTCGAATCGAACCGTGCGCGTGAGAATCTGCTGGATGACGAGATGGTCAAGAAGATGCAGATGAAGCCGGACGAGAAAGAAGCCCTGCTGTTCCGCCGCTGACCCAAGGCCCATGCTGAAAATCCTGCCGTACCTCAAGCTCGCGGTCGAAAAGAACGCGTCCGATATCTATTTCACCTCCGGCGCCACGCCGATGCTGCGCGTCGAGGGCGAGATGCTGGCGGTCGGCAAGAGCCTGCTGACCAGCGAATTCATCCGTGAACTGGCGTTCAGCATCCTCACGCCGGAGCAGCAGGAACATCTGCTGAAACACTGGGAACTCGATCTTGCCACCGAAGCCGGCGGCCTGGGACGTTTCCGCGTCAACATCTTCACCCAACGCGGCACGCTGGCGATGTGCCTGCGCTACGTGCGCGCCGATGTGCCCACGCTCGCAATGCTGAAGATGCCGGACGCGCTGGCGGAACTTGCGCTGCAGAAGCGCGGGCTGATCCTGATGGTCGGCGCCACCGGCTCCGGCAAGTCGACCACGCTGGCGGCGATGATGAATCACCGCAATGAGAACACCGCCGGTCATCTGCTGACGATCGAAGACCCGATCGAATACGTGCATCAGAACAAGCGTTCGATCATCAATCAGCGCGAAGTCGGGCAGGACACCGTCAGCTACGAACGGGCGCTGCTGTCGGCGCTGCGCGAAGCGCCCGACGTGATCCTGATCGGCGAGGTGCGCACGCGCGATACGATGGACGCCTGTCTGCAGCTGGCCAACACCGGCCATCTGGCAATCTCGACGCTGCATGCCAACAACGCCTATCAGGCGATGCAGCGCATCATCAATCTGTATCCAGACGACAGCCGCAACCAGCTCTATCTGGACCTGTCGCTGACCTTGCGTGCAATCGTGTCGCAGCGTTTGGTGCGCGGCAAGGACGGGCGCCGCGTGGCGGCGATCGAGGTGATGATCAACACGCCGTATATCGCCGAGTTGATCAACAGTCGTCGCATCGACGAGATGCGCGATGCGATGGCGCAATCGTCCGACCACGGCATGCAGACCTTCGACCAGTCGCTCTATAAGCTCTATAAGGACGGCGTGATCGAACTGGAGGAGGCGCTCGTCAACGCCGATTCGCGCGGCAATCTGGAAGCCAAGATCAACTTCGGCGGGTGAGGGGTCGTGCGTCGCGAGCATGCTCGCGACGATTCCGAACGACCGGCCAGGGGCCGATTACACTGCAATCGGCGGGTTGGGCGGGATGCCCAACACCGGCTTTTTGAGCGAAGCAGGATGCGCAGCCAAAAAGGCCAGGCCGGGCGTCACCGAAACCGTATTGTCTCGCCATGGATGGCATCGATGCAGCATACGGCGCGTCCTGCGGAAAGTTGGTCCTGCCTTGCGCCGGCCGCGCCGGAACACTACAATTCGCGTCCTTTCGAGGTTGCCTGAGCCGTATTGTCTGGGCAACTGAACAATAACCAGCCCAGAAGTCGATAGTTTTAAGGGCCTATTCAGAGCAGGATCATGAGCACGTATTTCGCCACCAACGAAACCGCCCGGCGTGATTGGGTGGTGGTTGACGCGGCAGGCCAGACCCTTGGCCGCCTCGCCACCGAAGTCGCCCGCCGTCTGCGCGGCAAGCACAAGCCCGAGTTCACTCCGCATATCGATACCGGCGATTACGTCGTCGTCATCAATGCCGAGAAGATTCACGCGACCGGCAACAAATTCCAGGACAAGATCTACTGGCGCCATACCGAATATCCGGGCGGCATCAAGTCCACGTCCCTGCAGAAAATGATCAACGAGCACCCCGAGCGCGTGATCGAAAAGGCCGTCAAGGGCATGCTGCCGAAGGGTCCGCTGGGCTACGCCCAATTCCGCAAACTCAAGGTCTATGCCGGTGGCGAACATCCGCACACCGCGCAGCAGCCCAAAGTGCTCACTCTTTAAGGTTTAAGACATGGCCACGCTCAAGCAACCCGCCAATCAGCAGTACGGCACCGGCCGCCGCAAGTCGGCCGCCGCCCGCGTTTTCCTGCGCCCCGGCAAGGGCGAGATCAGCATCAACGGCAAGACGGTCGAACAGTACTTCGGCCGCGAGACCTCGCGCATGCTGGTGCGCCAGCCGCTCGAAATCGCCGATTCGCTGACCCGTTTCAGCATCAAGATCACCGTCGCCGGCGGCGGCCCCAGCGGCCAGGCCGGCGCCATCCGTCACGGCATCACCCGTGCGCTGATCAAGTACGACGAAGCGTTGCGGCCACCGCTGCGCGCAGCCGGTCTGGTCACGCGCGATGCGCGCGAAGTCGAACGTAAGAAGGTCGGTCTGCACAAGGCCCGCCGCGCACCGCAGTACTCGAAGCGCTAATCGTTGTCGGCGGCGGGTCGAACCCGCCGCCTTTCATCGAGGTCTATGCTTCGCTACGATGCACCCGCATTGGGGGATCGTCTAATGGCAGGACAACAGATTCTGACTCTGTTTATCTAGGTTCGAGTCCTAGTCCCCCAGCCAACAAAATCAAGGCTTCCAGATCTGGAAGCCTTTTTTATTTCGTCTAAAAAAGACGCGTCCGTCCAAAATTTCTGGCTTCATCATCGGCACGGCCGCCGAACCCTGCGGCAGCCGTAGGCGTCAATGCGCTGTTTGCGCCCAACGGGCGATCAACTCGTCAATCCTTGAAAGGAACAATTTCAAAGTCGGCGAGGTGTTTGCCTTGCTGTAACCCACGGCCAGATCGATCGTTGGCGCTTCACCTTGCAGAGGACGGCTGACCACGGACCACGGCAGCAGATTCTTCGCATAGGCGGGCATTAGCGACAACCCGCGGGTGGACGCAACCAGGGACATGGCCATTGTTATGTTGTCCACGCCGTGATCCAGTTTGATGTCGAGCCCCGAGCGGCGCAGATAGTCCTCAGTCACAGCGCGCAGCACGGTCGCCTTGTTTGAGCCGCCGATGAAGATCTCGCCGACGAGTTCCCGCGGGTGAATCGCTTCGCGGCTGGTGAGGCGATGGTCGCTCGGCATCAGCACGATCAGCGGCTCGTGGTCCACGACTTCGTAGCCCAGATCGAAGCTCGGCTCGATCCGCATGAAGGCCACGTCGAGGCGGCCGCGTACCAGTGCTTCGGCGAGATCCGGCGAGTAATCGCTTGAGACCTTGACCTCGATGTTCTTCAGTTCGTCGCGCAGCACATGCATCGCCTGCGGTAGCCAGTTCAGCTCGTGCCCGGTTTGGAAGCCGATGGCGAACGTCTTCTTTGTCGGTTGCGCCGCCCTGCGCGCCGCTTCCACCGCGGCATCGACCTGCGCCAGCGCCAGCCGGGCGTGGTCGAGAAAGGCCTTGCCTGCGGCAGTCAGCTCGACGCCACGAACGCTGCGCGACAGCAGCTCGGCCCCGACCTGGTACTCCAGGTCGCGAATCTGCCGGCTCAGCGAAGGCTGGGACGTATGGAGTCGGAGCTCGGCGGCCGTCGTCAGGCTGCCTTCCTCGACCACCGCTACGAAATAACGCAGATGCCTCAATTCCATCGCAGCTCCATGCCTGAGAGGTATGCCCCTCAGCTTACAAAGTCTTTTTCACGCGCGCTACGCAGGCCTACAGTGGCCGCCATGGAAGCAGAGCTGTCGATAGACAAGCAGCTGTTCTTAAAGATGTTATAGGCATCAATCTGTCATCAGGAGTTACGCAATGAACAAGTTAACGAACAAAGTGGCACTTGTGACCGGCGGTTCGCGGGGCATCGGCGCAGCGATCGCGAAGCGTCTGGCCGCGGATGGAGCGAGTGTGGCCATCACCTACGCGAAGGACGCCAGCGCGGCTTCCGCCGTGGTCAAGGCGATCGAACTCGGTGGCGGCAAGGCCATCGCGATCCAAGCCGACGCTGCCGACGTCGAAGCAGTCAGAAGTGCGGTCGCAAAGGCCGTTGCGACCTTCGGCCGATTGGATGTGCTGGTGAACAATGCCGGCACGGTTATTCCGAAACCCTTCGAGGAGTCGACGCAGGAAGAGATGGACCGTGTGGTCGACATCAACATCCGCGGCGTATTCGCCACCACCCAGGCTGCTCTGAAGCACCTGAATGACGGTGGCCGCATCATCATGATCGGTTCGGCAGTGGGCGAGCGTGCCGCCGCACCCGGGATGGTGCCCTACGCGGCCACGAAGGGAGCCGTCAAGATGTTCACCCAGGCGCTGTCCAGAGAGGTCGGCAGCCGCGGCATCACGGTCAACAACATCCAGCCGGGCCCGATCGACACGGATTTGAATCCCGCCTCGGGTGATTGGGC
>JAQGNU010000130.1 GCA_028291645.1 Nevskia sp. | reverse complement strand
GATCGGCGGCGCTCATGTCGGTGAGGTCTGCGTCGGCCCTAGCGGCTACGCGGGCAGATTTCGGTGATACGGAAGAAGTAGGAAATTTCGCGCGCTGCGTTTTCGAGACTATCGGAACCGTGCACCGCGTTCTCGTCGATCGAATCGGCGAAGTCGGCGCGGATGCTGCCTTTCTCGGCTTTCTTCGGATCGGTGGCGCCCATCAGGTCGCGATGCTTGGCGACCGCGTTATCGCCTTCCAGTATCTGGATGATGACCGGCCCGGAGATCATGAAAGTCACCAGATCCTTGAAAAACGGACGCGCGCTGTGCACCGCATAAAAGCCTTCTGCTTCCGCGCGGGTCATCTGCTCCATGCGCGCGGCGATGATCTTGAGGCCGGCCTGCTCGAAGCGCGAATAAATCCCGCCGATGACATTCTTGGCGACCGCGTCGGGTTTGATGATGGAAAGGGTACGTTCAACAGCCATGATATGAATTCCGTGTTTGCGAATTGGCGGTAGGCGCCGAGCCCGGCTCCCCTGGGGAGCCTAGGTCGGGCAAAAGCACGGGATTCTAACGTTCGCTGCTGCGGCGCGGCAATTGTGCCGCGCAGGACTCAGCCCGATTCAGACCGCGAAACTTTCCCCGCAGCCGCACTCCGCCTTGACGTTCGGATTGATGAACTTGAAGGCTTCGTTGAGTCCTTCGCGACGGAAATCGACGGTCAGGCCGTCGAGCAGCGGCAGATGGTCGCGTGCCACCACCACGGCGGCGCCGTGGCTCTGGAACAGGGTGTCGTCGGGCCCGGCGCTATCGGCATAGTCGAGCACGTAAGCGTAGCCGGAACAGCCGGATTTCTTCACGCCGACGCGCAGGCCGACGCCCTTGCCGCGACGGGCAAGCTGACTCTTGATGCGTTCGGCGGCGGATTCGGTGAGAGCGACGTTCATATTCGTGATTCCTGATACTGGCTCAGCAGGGCAAGCACGGCGTCCTCACCCATGACTGCACAATGGGCGCGATCGTCGGCGATTTCAAGCGTTCCGCGCAGTTCCGCCAGGCTTAAACCGCGCAATTCGGCGGCCGATTTGCCGATCGCCCATTCGACCAGCCAGGCGCCGACGGCGATGCTGGTCGGACAACCATAGGCCTGGAAACGTCCATCGGCGACACGCCCAGCGACGAATTGCAGCTGCAGCTTCAGCACCGACCGCGCCGCCGGAGTACCGGCCTGGCCGCTGACGACGCCGGCCGTTCCATCGGCAAAACGACCTGCCCGAAACGGCGCGCTGAAGCGTTGCCAGATCGGCGCCGAATAGGCGAACGGATTGGTCATTTCCATTTCCGCAGCTTCCATGTTCAGGCCGCCCATAGCGGCGACAGTTCCCGCAACCATTGCACTTGCTGGATCACCAGGCCAGCGGCGCGTTCGATGTCAGCCGCCGTGGTCGCGCGCCCGAGCGAGAAGCGCAGTGAGGCGTTGGCGAGCTCGTCGTCGCGGCCGAGTGCGCGCAGCACGTAGGAAGGCTCCTGCGTCGCCGATGAGCAGGCCGAGCCGCTGGACACCGCCAGTTCCGGCAGCGACGCCCGCAGCGATTCGCCCTCGACGCCTTCGAAGCTGACATTCAGCAGATGCGGCGCGATCGCGATGCCCTCGCCACCGCCGTTGCGCTGTACGCGCGGCAGCGCCTGCAGGCGTGACCACAGCGCATCGCGCAGGCCACCGATATGCGCGGCATCGGCGGCGAGATCGGTTCTGGCGACGTCGAAAGCCGCGCCCATGCCGACGATCTGATGCGTCGCCAATGTGCCCGAGCGCATGCCCTGCTCATGGCCGCCGCCGTGCATCTGCGGATTCAGGCGCGCGCGCGGACGGCGCCGCACGAACAGCGCGCCGATGCCCTTGGGTCCGTAGACCTTGTGCGCCGACAGCGACAACAAATCGATCGGCGTGCGGCCCAAGTCGATCGGCAGCTTGCCCGCGGCCTGCGCTGCATCGACGTGCAGCAAGACGCCGCGCTCACGCAGCATCGGCGCCAGGCGCTCGACCTCCTGCACCACACCGATCTCGTTGTTGACCCACATCAGCGAGACCAGCAGCGTCTCCGGCGTCAGCGCGGCGAGCACTTCTTCCGGCGTCACCACGCCGTTCGCCGAGGGTTTCAGGTAGGTCACGCGCACCGGCTGGCCGCCGCTGCGGCCACTCACTCCTTGGGCTTCCAGATACCGGCAGGTATCGAGCACGCACTTGTGTTCGGTGCGCGAAGTAACGATGTGCAAAGTTTTCGATGCGGGTGCTGCGCCACGGAATTCGAGCGCGCCCTTGAGCGCCAGATTGTTCGATTCGGTGGCGCCCGAGGTCCAGACGATTTCGCCGGGTTCGGCGCCGATCAGCGCGGCGACCTGCGCGCGTGCTTTTTCCACTGCGGCGCGCGCCTTGAAGCCGGGACCATGCGTCGATGCCGGATTGGCGAACACGCCGTCCGGACGCAGGTACGGCAACATCGCTTCGAAAACGCGCGCATCGAGCGGCGTGGTCGCCGCGTAATCCAGGTAGATCATCGAACCCTCAAACTTCAGGGCAGGCCGCCGGCAATTTGATCCGCGCGCGCCTCCGCGATCGGCCTATCGCGCGGCAACACCTCGATGCGCACGCGGGCGATGCCGCGCGCCATCATGCCGAGCTCGTGCGCAGCCGCATACGACACGTCGATGATGCGGCCGCCGACGAAGGGCCCGCGGTCGTTGATCCGCACCGCCGCGCTGCGTCCGTTGCGCAGGTTGGTGACCTTCACCATCGTGCCGAACGGCAGCGTCGGATGCGCACCGGTGAGAGCTTCCGGATCGAAGCGCTCGCCGCTGGCGGTGCGCAGCCCACGCGTCGAACTGATGCCGTACCAGGACGCGCGGCCGACCTGAGGAAACGCTTTTTTCTTGCCGTGCCGCAATGGCGTCGGCGGTGCGGCATCGGCCGCTTTGTCCTGCGTTTGCATCGGCTTGACCGGCTGCGATTTCGCCATCACCGGCGCATGCAGCGACCACGCCAGAATACCCAGCAGGGTCAGCCGATGACGCACCAGCTTGTTGCGGAAATGACGCATTATTTCGTTCTCCGAAATTTCGAGCTAATTCGTGAATAAGCGCTTAGGCAGCGGCGCGTTCCGCGCGCAGGCTGCGCAGAACATCGAGCAAGCGATCGACTTCGGTGGCGCTGTTAGCCAGCCCGAAACTGACACGAATCGCGCCGAACGCCGTTGCGCGAGGATAGCCCATCCCCAGTAGAACGTGACTCGGCTCGCCAGTTCCGCTGGCGCAGGCCGAACCGCTGGATACTGCGATGCCCTTGCGATCCAGCGCCATCAGCAGCGCTTCGCCTTCCCAGTCCGGAATCGCGAATTGCACGGTATTCGGCAGTCGCGGCGCGCCGTCACCGAAGATGATGCTGCCATCGATTGCGCGCAGGCCCGCTTCCAATTGCTGCCTTAATGCCAGTGCCTGCGCTGCGCGCTGCGCCAACTCCTGCTGCGCCAACTCGGCGGCGACACCGAAGCCGACGATGCCGGCGACATTCTCGGTGCCGCCGCGCAGTCCGCGTTCCTGGCCACCGCCGTGCAGCAGCGGCGACAACTCGACGTGCGACTTCACCAGCAAAGCACCGACGCCTTTCGGTCCGTAGATCTTGTGCGCCGACAAACTCATCAGGTCGCCGACCTGCCAGCACTCCGGCAGCGCGATCTTGCCGGCAGCCTGCACCGCATCGGCGAGCAGATAACCACCGGCGGCGTGTACCAGCTGCGCCACGCGAGTGAGGTCTTGAATCACACCGGTCTCGTTGTTGGCGGCCATCACTGCGGCCAACCGCACCGGTGCTGCCGCCAGCTGCGCTTCGAACTTCGGCCAGTCGATACGGCCATCGCGCGCGATCGCAATCACTTCCACCTGCCAGCCGCGACTGCGCAGCGATTCGGCCGCTTCCATCACCGACGGGTGTTCGGTGGCGGCGTACAGCATGCGGCCTTTGGCAACCCCCGCTGCGGCGGCCTCGGCGTAGCCTTTCAGCGCGAAGTTGTTCGATTCGGTGGCGCCGCCGGTCCAGGTGACTTCCGCAGCTTGCGCACCGGCGAGTGTCGCGATCTGCACGCGTGCGGCTTCGATCGCGTCGCGCGCCGCGCGACCGTAGCGGTGCACGCTCGACGGATTGCCGTAAGGCCCGAGCAGATAGGGCTGCATCGCTTCCAGCACGCGCGGATCGAGCGGCGTGGTGGCGTTGTTATCGAAATAGATCGGCATCAGGCGCTCGCGCAATCCTTGGCGCTTAGCAACTTCATCCTTGCCTCAGCCGGCCTTGCGTACCGATGCGGCGGCCTGCAGCGGATCGGCTACATGCGTATCGGCGGACGCTACGCCACTGCCCTCGCAGAAGTCCGGCAACTCCAGCTTCGAAAGTTGTAGCTCTGGCATGCGCGAATCCATCTGGTGCAACAGCTTGCAGACCTGTACCAGCCGCTCGTCCAGCACGTGCACATGTTCCAGCATCGCGCCAATCGCATTGGCGACCGGGTCCGGCATGTCGCGACTCAGGCCGTAGGCATCGAAGCCCATCGACTTGGCGATCGCGACGACCTTGTCCGACGGCGCCGCGACTTCGTGCACCACGTGCGCCGGGATACCGACCACGGTGGCACCGGCCGGCACTTCCTTGACGACCACCGAATTGGAGCCGATGCGCGCACCGTCGCCGACGCGGAATGGACCGAGCACCTTGGCGCCGGCACCGACGACGACATTGTTGCCGAGGGTCGGATGGCGCTTGCCCTTGTTCCAGCTGACACCGCCGAGAGTGACGCCGTGATACAGCGTGCAGTCATCGCCGATCTCGGCGGTTTCGCCGATGACCACACCCATGCCGTGGTCGATGAACAGCCGGCGGCCGATCACGGCCGCCGGATGAATCTCGATACCGGTGAGCCAACGCGCGATATGCGAATTGAAGCGCGCCAGCCATTTCAGCCCATGCGTCCACAAACTGTGACTGATGCGATGGCCCCAAACCGCGTGCAAACCGGGATAGCAGGTCAATACCTCCCAGGTACTGCGGGCAGCGGGGTCGCGGTCGAAGACCGCACGCATGTCTTCACGAAAACGGTTGAACATGATCAGTCCTTGCTAGATCGATATTTTACGCCGACCGTGCCGGTTGAGGATTTTCCTTTGCCGGCAGCGCGTTATGGCGGAAAGTCAGCGCGATCGAACGCACTGAGGGAAGGTTCTGCAGACGCCGCGCCAGGTGCCGCGCGCACTGCAGGCCGGCATCGAATTCAATTTCCAGCCGCAGCGCATCCACACCTTCGATCCGCGCCGAAAAGGTTTGCGGCAGTTCACCGCGTTCGGCAAAACGATCGAGCACGCGGCGCGCGATCTGCGGATCGCGATCCGCGTCGATTCTCAAATGAGCGGTGAGTGAGGTGAGGCTAGCGTGAGACGAGAAATCCATGACGGGCGAACTCCGAAAACGGGACGAGAACAACAGCGCGCGCAACAACACCGGCCCGGACAGGCCGGGTCGCTAATTCGCGCGCTGTGCATCGCGTTCTGTGAATGCGTCATCGGAAAACAACTCGTCTTTGCAAGCCGGCCTGGAAACGGAAAATCGCCGAGCCCGAAGCACCATTTTGACGCCTTTAGGCCGCTTTTGCGACCGGCGCCGCTCTAGGGCCTCACAACAGGCGTATTTCGCGCAGTCGCTGCAGCAGGAATTGATGCGCGGTGATCGGCTGCGGATAGCGGTTCGGATGCTCGGCGTCGACACAACCGGGCAGCGTCTCGATCAGGAAATCCGGATTCGGGTGCAGGAAGAACGGCACCGAATACCGCGAGCGGTGCGCCGCCGCAGCTTGCGGATTGACCACGCGATGCGAGGTCGACGGATAGACACCATTGCTGAGCCGCTCGAGCATGTCGCCGACGTTGACAACGATGGCGTCGCCGGCGGTCGTGATCGGCAGCCAGGCCCCGTTGCGGGTTTTGATCTGCAGACCGGCATCGCTGGCGCCGATCAGCAGCGTGATCAGATTGATGTCTTCGTGCGCGGCCGAGCGCAGGCTGCCATCCTGCTCGCCGATCAGCGGCGGATAGTGCAGCGGTCGCAGGATCGAGTTGCCGCGATCGATCTGGTCGTCGAACCACTGTTCGGACAGACCCAGGTCGAGCGCCAGCGCGCGCAACAGCCGCGCACCGAGCGCGTCCAGTGCGCGATACAGCGCCAGCGCCGCGGCGCGAAACTCCGGCACTTCCTGCGGCCACAGATTCGGTGGCATCGCTGCGCGTTGGTCTTCGCTGAGCTTTTCGGCACCGTCGAACTCGCGGCCGACATGCCAGAACTCTTTCAGATCGGGCCGCGTGCTGTTGACCGCGGTCTCGACCCGGAATGGCGTATAGCCGCGCGCACCGCCGCCGCCGGCGATGTGATAGCGCCGCTTGACGCTTTCCGGCTGCGCGAAAAATTTCCGGAACGCGGTGTAAGCATCTTCGATCAGCCTCGGCGCGAGGCCATGGCCTTCGATACAGCAGAAGCCGAAGCTGCGATAGCTGGCGCCGAGTTCGCGCACGAAGCCGCTGCGATCGTGGTCGTAGCGTCGAACATCGAGCGTTGGAACCGCATTCATCCGCGGCGCAGCACCAGCGAGCTCAAGGCCGCGGCCCGAAACCGCGCAGTACATCTTCGATCGACGTCAGGATGCCGCGCAGGATGCTCATCTCGTTGGCGCTGGGTGCGGCGCGCCCGAACAGCTTGCGCAGACGCCGCATCAACAGCCGTGGATGTTCTGGATCGAGAAAGCGCGTGCCGATCAGTGCCCGTTGCAGATGCTCGTAGAAGCGCTCCATCTCGGTCTGATCGACCGGCTGGTCGCCGACGATGCGCTGCGGAATTGCAGCGCCCGCGGCGAGGCCGATTTCATACGACAGGATTTGCACCGCGGCGGCCAGATTCAGCGAACTGTCGATGCCGCCGGTGGGAATCACGATCAGCTCGTGCGCGCGTTCCAACTCCTCGTTGGTGAGGCCGGTGCGCTCGCGCCCGAACAGCAGCGCGATACGACCGCCGTCGCCCGCTGCGAAAGCCTGCGCCGCACGCTGCGCCCAGTCGCGCGGCGTCGATACCGGCACCGAGATGTAGCGCGGCCGGGCGCTCGACGCCACCACCCGCGAACAATCCGCCAGCGCTTCCGGCAGCGTCGCATAGACCTGCGCAGCATCGAGCACGTCGCCAGCGTTGGAGGCCATCGCGCTGGCGTCGGCGTGCGGAAACTTCAGCGGCGCGACCAGCGCCAGTTCGCGCAGACCGAAATTTTTCATCGCACGCGCGCAAGCGCCGATGTTGCCCGGATGCTGCGGTTCGACCAGCACTACGCGCAGCTTGGCGAGCAGGCTGTGCGGTCCCGGCGCAGCGTCTGCGGAGATGGAGGGTTCGCTCAAGGCTTAATCAGGGTTCGGAGACATCGCGTGATATTCTAGATGGTCGCCGCCCTCTCCCACGCCGCCGCCTCGTGCATCCGCTCGTCAACATCGCCGTTTCCGCCGCGCGCTCGGCTGGCAACTTCATCATGCGTAATCTTGACCACGTCGATCAGCTGAAGATCGAGCGCAAGGGTCGCAACGACTTCGTCACCCAGGTGGACCGCGGCGCCGAGAGCGAGATCGTCAAGATCATCCGCAAAGCCTATCCGCAGCACGCGGTGCTCGGCGAGGAAGGCGGGCGCAGCGACATCGCCGGCCACGACAGCGAAGTGCTGTGGATCATCGATCCGCTCGACGGCACCACCAACTACCTGCACGGACTGCCGCATTTCGCAGTCTCCATTGGCATCCAGGTGCGCGGCGTGCTGACTCATGGCGTGATCTACGCGCCTTGCACGCAGGATCTGTATTGCGCCTCGCGCGGCGGCGGCGCCACCTTGAACAACCGTCGCGTGCGCGTCAGCACCACCAAGGATCTCGACTCGGCGCTGATCGGCACCGGCGTGCCGATCAATCCCGGCCATCTCGACGCCTATATGCCGATGCTGCGCCAGATCGCCGAGACCACCGCCGGTGTACGCCGCGCCGGCTCGGCCGCGCTGGACTTGGCCTATGTCGCCGCCGGACGTCTCGACGGCTTCTGGGAACTGGGCCTGAAGCCCTGGGATGTCGCCGCGGGCCTGGTGCTGGTGCAGGAAGCCGGCGGCATGACCAGCGAGCTCTACGGCGGCAGCGATCTGCTCGGCAGCGGCCACATCGTCGCCGCCAACCCGAAACTGCATCCGCAGCTGGCGGAAGCACTCGGCGCAGTCGCCCGACGTTCGCCGCCGCCGGAAGCGCCGATCCAGATCGTCTAGCAGTGCCGAGTGCCGGTGTCCGAAAGGCAGCGGCTCGCTTATGCTGCGAACTCCATCAGGGAATTTGGAGACCTACTCAAATGAAAATCGGGCTGATCATCGCCGGCGTCATCATTGCCGCACTCGGCATTGCCTCGCTCACCGGCAAGCTGTCGTACAAACAGAACGAGGAAGTCGCCAAGATCGGCAACTTCTCGGCCACCGTCCAGCAGGAAAAATCTGCGCCGCAGTGGCTGAGCATCGCCGGCATCATCATCGGTGGTGCGCTGGTGCTGGGTGGCGCCTTGAAGAAAAACTGAGTCGAAAGCGGCCGTTCGAATTCTGACAGGGCGCAATTCCCCGGCGGCTCAAGCGCTCTTGCCGCGATTGGCGGCAGCAGCACTACCGGCCCCGATATTCCGTTTCCTGCGCCCGCCGCGTTCGGCGATGCGGCTTTGTTCCAGATACCCGACGATCATATCCGTCAGGCCGTCCACCAACTGTTCGATCTGGAATGGAGGATGTGGCTGGCTTAGATAACGCATCGACGTAAACACCGTGCTGTTGTAGACGATGAAGAGCGTCGCGGGCAGGCCGCTGAATCGGTACTCCACGTGATGCTGGAACAGGTACATGCGAAACGCTTCGAGGAAATTTTTTTCGACGGCATCGACTGCGGCCAAAGTGCGTAGCTCGTGCCAGTGACGCGCCAGTGCCAGGTAGCCCTGATCTTTTCGCAGCAGATCGAGAATGCCGGTCAGCAAACCCTTGAACAGCGCGCGCAGATCCTGCTCGATGAGTTCGGCCAGCCGCACTTCGACAAGCTCCGCAACATCGCGGCTGAGCTTGCCGATCAATGCCTCCAGCAAGGCTTCCCTGCTGTCGAAATACTGATACAGCGACCCCACGCTGACACCCGCCTCCCGTGCGATGTGGTGCGTCGTGGTATCCGCAAGGCCGTGCTTGCCGATCGCACACGCGGTCGCCTCGATCAGGGCATCCACCATCAGACGGGAACGTAGCTGCTGCGGCTTCTTGCGCATGGGATGCGAATTGAACGCGAATAAATGTTCGCAATAGAGTAGCGCAGTCCGAATCCCGCGGACGATCGATCGAAGATCGTGGAGGAGCTCGTGAATACAGCCACGCAGGCAAACCTGGTGGATACCCATCAGGCCACCGACAACACGGCAATTGACGCCCACCGTCAGCTGCCGTTAGGCCCCGATTCGCTGACCTGGAAATACTTCGGCGACGCACGCCTGCTATTGCTGATCTTTCGCGCCGGCCTGCTGCAGAACATGCATCCAGCGGTCAGCCGCGCGCTGGAGCAGCATTCGGGCGACGTGTTCCTGAAGAATCCCTGGAATCGGCTGCTGCGCTCGCTGCCGCCGATCCTGGGCGTGATCTACGACGGCGCACACCGGCGCGACCGTGCGCGACTTCCACAAGGGCATCAAGGGCACGCTGCGCTCAGGCCAGCCGTACCACGCGCTGCAGCCCGAGGTGTTCTATTGGACGCATGCGACCTTCTTCGAAGGCATCATTGCGCTGCAGGAATATTTCAGCACGCCGCTTAGCGAACAGCAGTGCGAGCAGCTTTATCGCGAATCGATCCACTGGTATGCGCAGTACGGTGTTTCGATGCGGCCGGTGCCGCCCGACTATGCGAGCTTCAAGGTCTATTGGGCTGACATGCTGGCGACACTGCAACCGACCGAAATTACGCAGCACGCACTGACGCTCGGCCGCACGCCGAAGCCGTTCACCTGGATTCCCCAACCGGTGTGGTGGCTGGTCGATCCGCTGATCACGCGCGGATCGCTATGGCTCGCGCGCGGCACGATGCCGCCGGTGCCGCGCGCCCAACTCGGCTGGACGTGGTCGCGCAGCGATGAACGACGGCTGCGCGCATTCGGCTGGACCGTGCGCCAGGCATTCCGCCTGTTGCCCGCGGAATGGCGTTATCTGCCTCGCGCGCGGCGCGGCATCCACCACGCGAAGCGAAATAAGCCTTCAGTGATGGCGCTCATCACTGAAGGCGGTTTCGCTCAGGCAGCCAACAGGCGGCCACGCGCGGACTGATATTCCTGCTTGATCCGCCCGACCAGCGCATCGACCGTTTCGATGCGCTTGACCGCGCCGATGCCCTGGCCGCAGCCCCAGATATCCTTCCAGGCCTTCTTGTCACCGAGGCCGCCGTCGCCGAAATTCATCTGGCTCGGATCACCTTTTTCGAGGCTGTCCGGATTGAGGCCGGCCTTGATGATCGACGGCTTCAGATAGTTACCGTGGACGCCGGTGAACAGGTTGGAATAGACGATGTCGTCGGCATTGCTGTCGACGATCATCTGCTTGTACTGCAGTTCGGCGCGGGCTTCCTCGGTGGCGATGAATGCGGAGCCCATGTAGGCCAGGTCGGCTCCCATCGCCTGCGCTGCCAGCACCGCATGGCCGGTCGCGATCGAACCGGACAGCAGCAGCGGCCCATCGAACCACTCGCGGATCTCCTGGATCAAGGCGAATGGCGAGGTCGTGCCGGCATGTCCGCCGGCGCCGGCAGCCACCGCGATCAGACCATCGGCACCTTTCTCGATCGCCTTTTTCGCAAAGAAGTTGTTGATGATGTCGTGCAGCACGATGCCACCATACGAGTGCACCGCCTGGTTGATGTCGGTGCGCGCGCCAAGCGACGTGATCATGATCGGCACCTGGTACTTCACGCAGACTTCCATGTCGTGCTCGAGCCGCGAGTTCGACTTGTGCACGATCTGATTGACCGCGTACGGCGCAGCAGGCGTATCCGGATGTGCCTGATTCCAGGCATCCAGCTCCTGGTTGATGCGCTGCAGCCAGACTTCGAGCTGGTCGGCGGGACGCGCATTCAGCGCCGGGAACGAACCGACGATGCCGGCCTTGCACTGCGCGATCACCAGGTTCGGATCGGAAATGATGAACAGCGGCGAACCGACCACGGGAATGCTCAGGCGGTTCTGGAGTTGCTTCGGCAAGGCCATCGATGATCCCTTCATCAGTGCAAGGTCTGTACAAGGCGTTATGCAATTGCATGCATATTATTGCGACGTGACGCTTGATATGCAACTGTATGCATATATCCGCGCACACGGTCTTTCCTCATGTCGCTCAAGCACGCCATTCTCGTCCTGCTGGAAAAGAAGCCCGGCAGCGGCTATGACCTGTCGCAGCGCTTCAAACGCAGCATTGGCTATTTCTGGAATGCTTCGCACCAGCAGATCTACCAGGAACTGAAGAAGCTCAGTCAGGAACAGTGGGTCGAATTCGAGGTGCAGGCGCAGGCCGAGCGGCCCGACCGCAAGCACTACCGGATTTCGGCAGCCGGACGCAGCGCGCTGAAAGCCTGGCTGCACGAGCCGGCGAAGCCGGAGCGGCTCAACAGCGAACTGCTGGTGAAGATCTACGCCGCCTATCTCGCCGACCCGACGGCGCTGTTGCCGGACCTGGATCGACGCATCGCTGCACATCGAGAAAAGCTCGACGAATATCTCGGCCACGAGCCGTTCTATCTCGACAAGCGCGGCAAGGCGAGCCGCAAGCAGTCGCTGATGCACCTGACGCTGCGCTACGGCATCCGCTACGAATGGAACTGGATCGAGTGGCTGACCGAGGTCAGGGCACTGTTGGTGGATGAGCAGGCGCCGGCGAAACCGATGCTGGAGACCTTGATACGAGCTTCGTCGCGCAAGACGTTAGCGAAGCGCTAACGAGACACGAGTGGACGCGCCGCAAGATTCCAGCGCGTCGTGCGAGCGCGAAGGCTAGACGACGGCGCCGTCGTTTTCGGCCTTGCGCTTGGCCAAACCCGCGGTGCCCTCTTTTTCTTCCGCGGTCAGCAGATCCTCGTGCGTCACGCCGAGCAGTACGGTGACGCCGCTCGATACGTAGATCGACGAATACGTCGCCACCAGCACGCCGACGATCATCGCCACCGCGAAGCCGTGCACGCTCTTGCCGCCGAAAAAGTACAGCGAGGACAGCACCATCAGCACGGTGAAGTGGGTGATGATCGAACGCAGCAAGGTCTGGTTGATCGACAGGTTGATCACGTCCAGCACGGGCTTTTTACGGTAATTGCG
>JAQGNU010000123.1 GCA_028291645.1 Nevskia sp. | reverse complement strand
CTCGCAGGCTGGCGGCATAACCACCTGCACTCGCTGGCCGGTCGGCTGCCAGGCCGACAGCTGCGGACGTTCCTCGTTGACGATTTGGTGCGTTTCATAGGCGATCAGCGATGCGAGCCGCTGCAAGTGTTCGTAGCTCAGTGCCGGGATAGCGATGCGCTCTATACGTCCCGCATCGTCCACAAACAACTCACCCGGCCGGTTGATCGACACTTCATTGATTTCCGGCCGTGCGAGCAACGATGCCAGCGGACCGAGAAAAGTCCGCAATGCGGCGCCGCTGCCATGAAGCTGCCGCACGTCGCTCATCGCGCCACCGCTGCGCGTTGCGGATCGAACACCAAGTCGTGTGCCACGAACACCTGCACGGCCGCGCCCTGATCGATGTTGATGGTCGGCGGAATATTGATGCTGTCCTGCAGCGATTCCTGCGCCACCTGGCCGAAGCCCTGCGAGGTATTGACGACAAAGGTGTTGCCGCCCTGACTCGCGGTCGTGGCCGAACCGATCAGCGACAGCAGGAAAGCCGCGCCGAAGCGCTCGACGAAGTGACGATCGATGCTGCCGGTAAGTCCGGCGCGGCCGAGATCGTCGGTGCCGGGCGAGCCGATGGCGACATCCGTCCCATCCGGTTGCAGCAGTCGCGTCCAGATCACAAATACCCGCGTCTGCCCTCGAACGAGACCGGAGCGGTACTCGCCGATCAGGCGCGAGCCTTTCAGGATCAACCGCCGGCTGCCGTCTTCGCTCCATACATCGGACGTGACAACGGCGCGCAGCTTGCCGGGAAGGTCCGAGCTGAGCGCGGTTTCCAGCGTCGCCGCGAGCAGCTTGCCTTCGGCGATGCGGTTGTCCATTGAAATGCGGTGCGCGCTGGCCGCCGAGGTGCGCTCATCCGAAGCAGCCTTGGCGAACGCTTGTGTGCGCTCGGCATAGCCTTCCGCGGGCGTGCTGTGCTCGCCGCGTTGTGCGTCGGGCAATGCAGCGGCGTTGGCATTTTGTAACTGCGTTGCGAGCAGTGCGGTCAGCGCATCGCCATGTGCTTCGGGTTTCATAGCCATTTGTTCGGCGGTGCCCGACGCATCGTAGACCAGCATCGGGGCATGCAAACGCGCGTCTTCTTTCTGTCGCGCCGTCTCGGCCGCTTCGCTGCCATGCGGCGTGCCGCTCTGTCCCGGCACGGGAGGTGGCGGAAATCCCGCTGCTGCTTCGTCTGGTGGCAGCGGTGGCAACGGCGGTGGCGCCGGCGCTGCCGGCGGCAGCCCCGACGCGTTGGCAAGGACCGGGGTCTTCGCCGCCGGCCGGGGCTTACTGTTCTTCGCACCACTCACGAACAGAAAGCCCACTACCAACAGAATCAGCAGAATGCCGGCGACGGTGCCGAGCTTGTTGCGTGTGCGTCCTTCCACCACCGGGCTAACACCGCGACTGCGCCCGGTCTCTGTCGCCTCGCGTGCGTCGTTCTCTTGCTCTGGCGCGGCCACGGATCATTGCCCCGGCGCAGCCGGCGCGGAACTCGCGTCGGCTATCGTGTGTTTGAACACAGCCTCGTTGTACACGCACACGTCGCCCGCTCGACTGCGCAGCGTGAATTGTTTCCCGGTGCGCTCGATCACGACGTACTTGCCCGAGACGTGGAAGTTGAGGAGCGATTCGTTTTTGCCGTCGGCGACCAGGAAGATTGCTGGCACGTCTTGATGTTCTCTGAACTGGAAGTAGGTAAACGTCCCATCGTCGAAGACGTGCAGCGGCGCCAGCTCGGTGTGGCCTTGGAAGGTGTAGTCCAGGTTCCAGGCGGATGGATCGATCTTTTGATTCGGCGTCACTTCCTGCTGCTGGTCGTGCTCGATCGCCGCGAGCTGCGCCTGCACTTTCGCATCTTCATCCTGCGGGTACTTGAAGCGAACCACGTAGTTGAGGTCGGCGATATCGGCAGCGAGGTTTACCGTGATCAGATCGAAGGCATAGCTGCGCTTGTTGGTGCTGATGGCGAGATTGGTATGGGCCTTCTGCTCTACCGGCTTGATGAATAGTAGGTTCCTCGCTTTATTCGGCACGACCTGCCAGGAGACGGAATCGCCGATGTTCAGCGACTCGATCTTTTCATCCTCGCCGAACTGGATCATCTGCTGATAGCCGTAGTGGCCCTTGATGACGACGACCTGATTGGGGTCGTAGACGAGGTCGCGGACGCGGGGATCTTCTGGGCCGGATTCGGGGAGCTGCGCCGCTTGCGACATAAGCGGCAACAGCGATGCGAAGAGGACGAGCAGTTTCATGGGGCACCTTCCTTGGGCAATGACTCCTGATCGACGCGATAGGACGTGACGACGAAGCCGAGGGGATTACGCAGACGCTGGGCGAAGCCCATCCCTTCGGCGGAATACCGGAATTCGACGGTGGCGATGAAATTTTCGCTGGTGACGGCGGTTGCCTTGGTCACGGTCGCGGTGAAATGTACTTGGCCGATGGCTTCGTTCAGCAACACGACGCTGCGCACGTCGATGCCGCGGGTGGCACCGGCGTATCGGGTGTAGATGGAGTCCGGTGTGCCGGTCTGGAACTGCGCCAGCCAGGGTTTCAGTACAGCCTCGGTCGAACGACTTTGTACTGCGCCGTAATACTGGTTGACGAGCGGACGATCGAAGGATTCCCGCGCAATCACATAGATGGCCAGGTCCGCCTTGCGGACCGACTCTTGCTGGCTTATGGTCTGTCCGGTTGTTTGGGAAACTGTATGGGCCTCCCCGGTACTCCGGTCGACGACCACGGGCACGACATCCACCCGTTTCAGGGGTGCGAGGAACGCTACCGCGAGTATCGCGAGGCCCGCCAACCCGGCCGCGACCGCGGCAACGATCCACGCGCGGTCGCGTGACGCCTGGATGCGGCGATAGCCCTCGTCGTAAAACGCTTCGGCCACCACCCGATACTCGTCCATGCTCACAGGCGCGAACGAGTGCGCAGGATCGCGCGACGCGTCAGCGTCGTTCACGGCGGCCTCCGTGTTCGCTGGTCCACGCTGGCGTGCGCGCCCAGCGCCAGGCGCGGCGTCCGGCCCAGGCGCCCGCGGCCACCGAGAGCGCTCCGCTCCGCGCGGCCGCATCGCGGAATGCGCCCATCGTCGACAGGGAGATGCCGCCTGCAATACCGGCGGCAACACCCGGAATCTGCGACAGCAGCAGGATCGCCACCAGTCCCGCCAGTGCCAGCTCCAGCACCTGCGGAAACGTCGCGGTTTCGGCGTTGGCGTCGATCTGCTGCACCTGGGCCTGTGCAATCGATAAGATCAGCGCCAGCACGCCATAGACCAGGATCGGCACCAACGCGTAGTGGATCACCTGTCCGAGCCAGCCCTCGAACAACCGCCGCGTGTGTCCGAACAAATAGAACAGCGCAAACAGCGGCGTCAGGATCAGCAGCACCGCCAATCCGATCTTCGCCAGGGCAAGGAGGAATGCTGCATACGCTGCGACGCCCAGTGTGATGACATACACGACGAGTGCTGCGAACAGCGGCGACGGCGTATAGAGATTACCGCGGCTCCACAGCTTGTCGCCGGCGTCCATGCCGGTGGTGTAGAACTGGTCCATCGCCGCGTTCTGTCCACCACCACCCGTACCCCCGACCAGTACGTCGGCGATCGCGTTTGGACTCTGCACAAACAGTTGCTCAATGTAGTTCGTATAGAAGCCGGCATTCGTCGCCAGCACATAGACGAACAGCATCACCCCCAATCGCCCGAACGCACCGCGCACCGACAGCGTGGTGTGTCCCGTCAGCATCAGGATGCCGTAGACCGCGACGAAGATGCTCAGGCACAGCCGCAGCGGCGTCTCGATGGCATCGCGCATGCGGCCGTAGCCAGCGACTAGGAAACCGTTGACCGCTAGATCGACGTTGTTGAGGAAGTCGGTGAACACCGTACTCATGGCTCGGGCTCGCTTTTGGCTGCGCCGCTGATGCGGGCATCCATCACGTTCGCTGCCGTGGCATCGGTGAAACCCGCCGAGTGCGCTCGCGTCAGCAGGGTTTGCTGCAACGTCGGGCAGCGTTTGAGATAGAGGCGGTTCGCCGGTGCCACCGCCATGCCCGCGGCCTGCTGCGAGCACGGCAGGTAGGCGATCCAGTCGCCCTGCGTCTGCATCGGACCGAAGAACAGTTCCCTGATCTGCAGATCGCCAAGCGCGCGGCGCAGTGGGTTGGGATCGTTCGGGTGCGGCTGCCGCGCTGGATCGGCAGCCGCCTGCTGCTCCGACTGGCGTCGACCGGCATCGATCGCCTGCGCAATCTTGTCCTGTGAAGTGTCGCCGTGCCCACAGCCGGCGATCATGGCCGCCAGCAGGGGTACGGCGAGCAATCGTGGCATCCTTGCCATACAAGCTCCTTGCGTATTCGCGATTACAGCGGCCGCAGCGGCCCGCACCCATCGTCCTGTTCAAGCAGCGCCAGCGGGTGCTTGCACGGCGCTTTCAAATCCTGGTGCGCGCAGCTCGACAGCAACAGCGCGAGGATGAGTACCATCGCCGCGCGCATCATTGGACCTGGTACGGCACGAACGCCGCCTCCTGCACCCTGCCGCGCAGTTGCGCAGCACTGGAACTGCTCTGCACCTGAATCTGTGCCGCCTGCAACTGGATCAGCTGTGTCAGCGACTCGTTGACTTCGGCGAGCAGACGAGCATTGAGATCGATCGAGGCTTTCAGGTCGGGCGTGCTGTTGATCTGTGCGAGGTACTGCTGCACGCGCTGCATGCGCGCCTGGGTCTGGTCGTAGGCGGCTTGGCTCAGACCCGCGGCGGCCGACGTGGCACCGGTGCTCGCGGTATACGCCACGGCATTGGTGCTGCTGCCGGGATACACCTGCGCGCCGGTTGGGGTGATGCCTTGCGTCTGCGCGAAAGACTGCGCGGCGCGCGCTACGTCGGCGGCATTACCCGGCAGGCCACCATGCTGCAATATTTGTAGCGACTGTTGCCAGGACGACGGCGCGTATTGGCGCATCTGCTGCTCGGTGCCGGAGTTGAACAGCCCGCCCATGTTGCGACTGCCGGTCAGCGACTGGTATTGCTGCTGCATCTGCGCGTATTGGTGCTGGAGCTGTTCGAGCTGCGCCGTCAGCTGCATGAACTGCTGCACGTCCTGGATCAGGTTGGCGACGTCGACCACCGGGATGCCGCTCGCCGATGCCGCACCGCTGACCGCCACGCCGACCGCTAATACCACGCTCAATAGCCATTGCTTCGTCTTCATCACTGCCTCCTGCGTTGGTGAAACACCGGCATCCAGGCCGATGGGTCTTCGCCGACTTCGGCGAGAATCTGATCGAGCAGCTCCACGGTTTCCTGTCGGCCCGAGAGGATCGCAATTTCGTCGTCCATGCAGGACAGATCAAGTTTCGCCACGACGCTGTGCTGGCCGTGCTTGACGAGAAAGCAGCGAGATTCTTTGTCCAGCGTCAAGATAAGTTCGAGCTCGCGTCGGGTGAGGTTGTAGCCGTCGAATGCCTTGGCTTCGCTCTTCGGATTGGGCATGAAGATGTGCGTGGGCGACTGACTGACGATGACGCCACCCACCGGATTCTTCGTGATCGATTCCGGTGATTGGGAGGCGAACAGCACCAGCCCACCGCGCTTACGGATCGTGCGCTCCCAGTCCTCGACCAGGTCTGCGAAGATCGGATCGGCTAGCGCCGCCCAGCCCTCATCGATGACGATGATGGTCGGCTGGCCGGCAGAGAGCACACGATTGACCCGCTCCAGCAGGTAGTACAGCGCCGGCACCCGAATGATCGGATCGCGCAGCACGTCGGTCAGATCGAAGCCCATTACCGGCTGATTCAGTGCGAGCCGGTCGTCTTCGTTGTCGAACAGCCAAGCGTACTGGCCGCCGCTGTGCCAGGGCTGCACGCGCTCGGTGAGGCCGCCGGTACTGATGCGCGGGATGAAGGCGGCGATGATCGCCAGCCGTCGCTCTTCTTCCGGCAGTTTGAAGGTATCGTCCACGGCTTGTCGGACGAGCTGCGATTCTTGCGCGCTCAGGTGCTCGCCGCGGGCGGTCAGCAGCGTGGACAACCAGTTGGCAAGAAAGGCGCGCGTCATGGACGAATCCGGCAGCCGCAGCGGATTGAAGCCGGTGGGCTGACCTTGGCGGATTACGCTGTAGCGTCCACCGAGTGCGCGAATCAACAGGTCGGCGCCGCGGTCCTTGTCGAAGTAGAGGATGCGCGTGCCGGTGCGCAGGCTCTGCGCCAGCAGGAACCCCATGAGTGCGGTCTTACCCGTTCCACTAGCGCCGATCACGAGGGTGTTGCCGATGTCGGCGTCGTGAAAGTTGAAGAAGTACGGCGTGCCGCTGACCGTTTCGAGGATCGTGATCGCTGACCCCCAATGATTTCCGCTGGGCTTGCCGTAAGCGTAGTTGTGCAGCGAGGCGAAGGCGGCGAAGTTGGTGCTGGAGATCGGCGCGGGCCGTGCGATGTAGGCGAAGTTGCCCGGCAACTGCGCCCAGCGCGCCAGTTCCATCGCACCACCGGACTCGCGCACGGTGATGAGACCCAGGTCGGTGAGGCGCTTGTCCACCTCGTTGCAGGCGCGGTCCAACTCATCCGCATCTTCGACGATCGGCACCACCGAAAAGTGATGACTACCATAGACCAGCCGACCCGACGCGAGATCATCTCGCGCTTCCTCGATTTCGTCGATCTGCGAGAGCGCTGGATCGTCGATGTTCTCCATGATCCGCGCCTGGCGCGCGAGTGCTTCCAGTGCCGTAGCGCGGCCGATGAACGCGAAGGACTGCGTAATGATCGCTTCGCAGGGCAGCGTGAACAGCGCGTCCAGCATGCCGGCATAGGTCTGCGGCGCGTAGTCCTTGATCGTCAGGACTGCGCCGAATCTGGACCAGCCGGGGCCACGCATCTCGAAGCCTTCGCCACCAAGGGAATCTGTCGAGGCTGGCAGGTAGTGATCGAGGGACACTGCCGGCACAACCGTACCGAGATAGCGGTCGAGTGACGCGCACGGCAGCGCCACCGGCCGATCGCGGCCGGTGAGCAAGTGATGGATGAAACGCAACGGTTCCGACGACAGGCCGAAGTCGGTTTCGATCGTGCCGAGTCGACGTGCGCCGTAAGGCGACAGCTTCGCCAGCAGGTTTTCGGCTTGCTGATGCAGCTCCTTGAGCGCTTGTGTCTGTACGCGCTGGCCTTCCTCGCGGTCGCGCTTCGGCGACAGCGCCCGCTGCAGTCGAATCACGAGTCCGGCTGCGCCCTTCGGGGCACGACGGACCAGACTCAGATAGAGATCGTTGACGTACAGCTTGCGCGCGCGCAGCCGGCCAAACCATTTTCGGTTCAGCTCTGCCGCGAAACCGGAGGGGATAGTGCCGCCGACCGTGGGATGCACCCGGCGTCGCACGATGTGCTGCCATAGCGCGTAGTCGCCGCCGGCGACGGCGCGCAGCAGCGTATTGCGCGTGGCCTTGAGCCGATCCAGTTCTTGCGCATCTTCGGTCTCGAAACTCTTGCCGTCCAGCTTGAGCAGCTGGATCAGTTCGCCGCTGCGTGTCTCCAGCGTGTAGGCGTCGGCCTGCCGTACATA
>JAQGNU010000118.1 GCA_028291645.1 Nevskia sp. | reverse complement strand
GGCGTCGAAGGTCAGACCCTTGCCGACCAGCGCCACCGGCTTCTCGGTCTTGGCGCCGCCGCGATATTCGAGCACGATCAGCTTCGGCGGCTGGCGGCTGCCCTTGGCGACCGACAGCAGCGAGCCCATGCCGAGCTTTTCCATGTCCGCCGTTTCAAGAATCTTGGCTTTGAAGCCGTACTGCTGCGCCAGCGCCAGCGCCTGTTCGGCGAGATAGGTCGGCGTGCAGATATTGCCCGGCAGGTTGCCGAGCGTTTTCGCCAGCGCGACGCCCTTGGCGATCGCCTGCGCCTCGGCCAGACCTTTTTCGCCGGCCGGCAGATCGCTGCGCCGCGGCACGTCGAAGGTCAGGCGTTCGAGCTTGAGCTTGACCAGGTCTTCCTTCGCACGCGCACCGCGCATGTCGTCGAAGCGGTAGAACACGTCTTCGGTGACCAGCGCTCCCTGTTGCACGTTCCAATGGAAGTCGCGGCCTTTCAGTGCTAGATGGGTCAGATAGTTGACGGCGTCGATCGAGCCGGTGGCACGCAGCGCGCGCGCGGCAGCGGCGTTCGCACGGCGGAACGCGGCCTCGTCGAAATCGCGTTCGCGGCCGAGCCCGACCAGCAGCACGCGGTCGCAAAACACGCCGCTCAGGTGATGCACCACCAGGGTCGAGCCGAGCTTGCCGTCCATATCCCCGCGGCGCATGATGCTGGCGATCGCACCGGCACTGACGGCGTCAATCGCTTCGGCGGCCTCGGTCGGATTGCGCCGGTCGAAAATGCCGACCACGATGCAAGCCACGCGCTGCTTTTCGGGATTGCCACTTTTTACGAAGTATTCCATGGCCCGCTGGTCTCTTATCCAACCGAATGCTTGAAGATTTAAAAAGCGCCGTGCCCTTGGCGCCTCGCGGTAAGCCTAGCCGAAGCGCTCCGCGGCAGACTTGCCAAGGGGAACGATTCGAGCTTTCATTGCTGTTGCAAGAATTATACGAGTAATGCCCCGTTAGTTCATGTTTTCTGTAAAAACGAATATTCCGCGACCGCCGTTGCTGGCTGCAACGGTGGCGCCCGGGCATTGGCAGATTGGCAGCGTCCGCCGCGCTGCCGGGCCGGCAGCCGCGCGCCGGGTGCGCCGATGAAAGGCGGCATTCTCGATCGTTACCTGATGCGCGAGGCCGCCGGCGCCTGGGCCGCCGCGACCTTCGTGCTGCTGACGATCATGATCTCGACGCGCTTCGCCAGCGTGCTCAACTTCGCCGCCAAGGGCGAGATTCCGCGCGATCTGCTGTTCCAGGTGGTGCTGCTGTCGAGCCTGCGCTATCTGGTGATCCTGATTCCGGCGACCTTGCTGCTGGCGATCATGGTGTCGCTCGGCCGGCTCTACAGCGATAACGAAGTGGCGGCGATGACCGGCTGCGGCGTCGGCATGGGGCGCCTGTACCGGCCGTTCCTGTGGCTGGCGGTGGCGTTGTCGTTGCTGACTGCAGCTTTGTCGTTCGAGATCGGTCCCTGGGCCGGGCGCCAGGCCGACTACATGGTCAAGAGCGCCAAGCAGCTGGTGCAGTTCACGCCGTTCGAGGCCGGCCAGTTCAAGACGGTCGGCGGTGGCAAGGCGATGTTCTACACCGCGTCGATGAGCGATTCCGGCGACAAACTCGGCGAGGTGTTCGCGCAGATTCAGGAGGCCGACGGCGCCAGCATCGTCGTCGCCAATCACGGCGAACAGGTCACCGATCCGGTCAGTGGCGAACGCGAGGTGCACCTGTTCGACGGCTATCGCTATTTCGGCACGCCCGGCACACCGAAATACGACGTCGTCAAATTCCGCGAACTGAAGTTGCGTCTGGCGGCGCCGCCGTTCAACTACGTCAACAACCAGCGCAAGCTGGAGCCGATCGGCTCGCTGGTGGGCAGCACCGATCCGCAGGATGAAGCCGAAGTCGCCGGTCGTGTCGCGGCGCCGATTTCGGTGCTGATCTTGGCCCTGCTGGCAGTGCCGCTGTCGCATCTGCGACCGCGCGAAGGCCGCTACGGCAAACTGGTGCTCGGCATCGTCGCCTATCTGGTTTACGCCAACCTGATCAGCTTCGGCCAGGCCTGGATCGGCAAGGGCAAGCTGCCGCCGGGGATCGGGTTGTGGTGGGCGCACGGCATCATGCTGATGATCGCCGGCTGGCTCATCGCCAAGCGCCAGGGTCTGTTGCGATGAGTGGGCGGCGATGAAATTACTCGGTCGCTACGTCATCCGTCATGTGCTGGAACTGACCGGCATCGTCGCGCTCGGACTGGTCTCGATCTATACACTGGTCGTGTTCGTCTCCGACATCAACGATGCCGGCAAGGGCGACTACGGCGTGGTCGACGTGTTGTCGTACAGCCTGCTGATGATTCCGAGCAGTCTCTACATCCTGATGCCGATCATCGCGCTGCTCGGCACCTTGATGGGGGTCGGTCAACTGTCGCGCGGCAGCGAGCTCACCGCGATGCGCGCTGCCGGCGTTTCGCTGAAGGACATCGCTGCGGCGGTGCTGATCACCGGTGGTGTACTCGGCGCGTTCGCGTTCGCACTCGGCGACTGGATCGCACCGGCGGCGGATCACTACGCCGAGGCGCGCCGTGACGCCGCGCGTGGCGATTCGATCGCGCAGTCGCTGTGGTTCCGCGATGCCGATCAGTTCATCCAGATTCGTCAGCTCGAATCCGAGAACGATGTGCGCGACCTGACCGTTTATCGCGCTGCGCCGGATGGACGGCTGACGCGGATTTCGACGATCAAGCAGGCCAATTTCGATGGCAGCCATTGGCAGCTGCAGGGCGTGCAGTTCACTCAGTTCGGCGCCGAGCGCGTCGACACCGCGGCGGCCGACCATGCCGAGTTGAAAAGCGGCATTGCGCCCAGCGTGCTGAGGCTGTTCATCCTCGAAAGCGACAGCCTGTCGCTGTCCGGCCTGCTGCGCCTGATCAGCTATCTCGACAGCAATCACCTCGACGCCGGCAAGTACCGGCTGACGATGTGGCGCAAATTGGTCGAGCCGCTGACGGTGATGGTGATGATGCTGTTCGCGATACCGTTTGCCAGCGGCCGCGCCCGCGACGCCGGTACCGGGCAGCGTCTGCTGATCGGCATGCTGATCGGCATCGTGTTTTATGTCGTCAACAAAGTCTCGGTCAGCCTCGGCGACATCTACGGCTGGCCGGCACCGCTGGCGGCGTCGGCGCCGACGCTGGCCTTGGCGGCGATCACCGCGTTCCGGCTGCAGCGCGCCCGCTAGTCGGCGCTAGGCCTGCAGCAGCGGCACGCCTTTCTGCGTCAGCATCAGACGCAGCTTCTGGATGATCGGAAAGATTTCCTGGTTCCAGTCGGCGCCCTGCTCGTCGAACGCCTTCTGCTCGGCTTCGACGATGGTGCGGTCCTGCGCGAAGATGCCGTTGGTGAAGCCGACGATGAACGGCCACAACAGATGGATCACGCCCGGAATGCCCGGCTTGCGGATGTTGATCAGGCCGTAGGTCTGATTGACGCGCTGCTCGCGATCGACCGGCACGTAAACGTTCCAAAGATCCAGCGCCGGCTCGGTGCTGCCGGCAGTCCAGAACTTCAGATTCTGGTACGGATATTCGGTGCGGATCGTCATCAGATCCTTGCCCGCGTGTTCCGGAGCTGGTTTGCCGCGGCCGATCATCAGGCGTTCGCCGAGCGGCTGTTTGCCGGCCGCGCGCGAGAACGTGTAATCGACTTCCACCCAGTTATCGCCGCCACGCAGATCGAGCATGGTGGTGCAGATGCTGCCCATCAGGCTGCGATGCAGGAACTGATGGTTCATGTCCATCAG
>JAQGNU010000063.1 GCA_028291645.1 Nevskia sp. | reverse complement strand
CCATCTCGTCCTGCTGCGACTGCAGCTGCGATTTCAGCTGCTGGATGTAGAGCTTGAGGCTGTCGGACTCCCGCAAGGTGTTGCGGTAGTCGTCCGCCAAGCTCTGGCGGTCGTCGGCCAGCTTGTCGACGCGCTTCTGGCTGTCGACTTGCGCGACCAGCCAGTGGTCGCTGGCCGCCACCACATCGTCGAGCTTGGCGGCCATAACAGACTGCAACGAGAGTGCGAAGATTAAAGAAGCGCCCGCAACAAACCTGTGACTGTAATACCTGAGCATCGAAACTCCTCCAACTTTGGCAGCTAATTAAATACGGCTTCTGCACTTAAAACTGACTATAAATCAGTTATCAACATACTTACAAATGGCAACGGGTAATGGGGAGATGCGACCGGTTCCAAGAACCGGTCGCGTAAGGCTTAAACCTTCCAGACCAGTGGCAGTGATGTCGGCTGGATAATGGGGCCGATCGAAGTGGTGATCTGGGCGCCCGGCTTGATATGGAATTCTGGAATCGCGGCGAGAAACTCCTCCATTGCGAATACCAGTTCGCGCCGCGCCAGCGGTGCACCGACGCAGCGGTGCGGTCCGGTGGCGAACGTGGTGTGGCGCGGGTTGCGGTCCAGCCGCACTTCGCCCGGGTTCGGGAAGAAGTCCGGATCGCGTCCGGCCAGAGAAGTGACCATCGCCACCTTGTCGCCAGGCATGATCTGCACGCCACCGACCTTCACCGGCTTGATGCAGGTACGGTAAGTGGTCACCGCCGCATAGGCGCGCATGAATTCCTCCAAAGCCATCGGAATCTGCGACGGATTCTCACGCAGCTGCTTCTGATGCTGAGGGTGTTCAGCCAGATGGCGGAATTGCAGCCCCATATGCGTGGAGACGGTATCGAGTCCACCGATGAACAGATTGAAGCAGAAACCCACCATCTCATCGTCGGTCAGCTTGCGGCCTTGGACCTCGCTGGCGATGATCGTGCTGATGAAGTCGCCGGCGGGCTTCTTCTTGCGCTCCTCGATGGCCTCGATCAAGAAGTTCTTGACCAGCAGCGTGCCTTCCGCCATTTCCTCGATCGAGCGCGGATGGGTCAGCTTCATCTCCCAGGCCATGAACTTCTGCAGGTCGACGACCGGCAGGCCCATGAGTTCGAGAAACACCTGGATCGGAAACTGGAAGGCCAGCTCAGCCATGAAATCGCACTCGCCCCTATCCTTGAACTTGGCGATGGCGTCGCGCGCGAATTGGCGCACGTGGTCCTCCAGTTCAGCCATTCGCTTCGGCGCGAACAGGGGATTCATGATCTGGCGATAGAAGCCGTGCATTGGCGGATCGGTTTCCGCCGGAATCTGACTCCAGTTCTCACCCAGCAGTTTGGCGAAAGGCGCGAAGTCCTTGCTGGAGAAATTCTCCGTGTCCATGTAAATGGCCTGCTGGTCCTTCACATGCCTGAAGATCCATACCGGCCGGTGCCCCGGATAACCATCGGTGCTGTAGAAGATGCCCGGTCCTTCGTGGAGTTTCGGCACGATCGTCTCGAAAGGGTTTTCGGTCGTCGTCATCCCCAGCTGCATCGGATAAGGATGAACCATATCCGGCGTGACGTGAGGAGGAAGACCGCCGGTTGGAGCGGGGCCGAGCAATTGAGTTAAATCCATTGTGAAACTCCTCGCTGAATTAGCAGCTGCTGTGTGTTCAATATGTTCATGCGGCGTACTGCGCGAGCAAAGCACGCAGTGAAACCACCATTTCGGGATCGTCGCTCAGCGGCTGGATGATCGCCGCCTCAACTGCAAATTCGTGCGCGACGCCCGCGGCGAGCAGACGCGCGGCCGTGACGAGGACGCGCGTCGATGCGACTTCGCGGAGCCCCGAAGCTGTGAGCCGGCGAATTGCATGCGCAAGCGTGACCAGGTACGCCGCGTCGCCCCCGCTCACGCCGCCTTCATGCGCGACGATGCGCTCTTCAATAACGCGCACCGGATAGCCGAGTTCGATCGCGACGAAGCGCTGACGCGTCGACGGCTTGAGGTCCTTGAGCACCGACTGGTAGCCGGGGTTGTAGGACACCACCAACATGAAGCCAGGTGCAGCATCGAGCATGAGGCCAAGCCGATCGATCGTCAGCTGGCGACGATGATCGCTCAGCGCGTGCAGCACCACCGTCGTGTCCTGGCGCGCCTCGACGATCTCGTCCAGATAGCAGATCGCGCCCTGGCGCATCGCGCGCGTCAGCGGGCCGTCGGACCAGGCCGTCTCGCCGCCGCTCAACAGATGACGGCCGATCAGATCCGCCGCCGACAAGTCCTCGTGGCAGGCGACGCTGATCAGCGGCCGCCGCAGGCGCGCGGCCATGTGCTCGACGAAGCGCGTCTTGCCGCTGCCGGTCGGTCCCTTCAGCAGCACCGCCAGGCCCTGTTCTGCGGCGGCGCTGAACACGGTTTCCTCGTGTGCCTGCGGCAGGTAGTACGGCACTTCGCTCAACGGAGCCTCCGGCGCGCGATGCAGGGGAATGGACATCAGGCCGCCTCGCACGCGCGCGCGCTGGCGATGCGGCGCGTGGTTTCGGTGAGCCGCAGCGCATTGAGCAGCAGCGGTTGGATCTGAGGGCGCATCGATCGCCAGTCCGGCGCCGAGGCGTGGCAAGCGGCGCCGAACACGCGTGTCAGCACCGCATCCGGTGTGGCGGTACCGAGCGTGATGCAGGCGGCGCCGATGCCGGTCGCACGCACTTCCTGCAATGCCCGCGAAGCATCGGCTTCGGCATAAGGTCCTTCGTAGCCCTCGTCGTAAGCGAAGCCGTCGCTGATGACGATCAGCAGGCAGCGGCGCGTACCGGCCTGCTCGCGCAGCATCCAGGCACCGTGGCGGATCGCTGTGCCCAGCCGCGTATAAGCACCGGGCTCGACGCCGCCGAGGCGCCGCGCAACCTTGAACCGCGCCGACTCGTCGAAGCGCTTGATGCTACGAAAGTGCACCTGCCCGCGCCCGCGCGAATGGAAGGCCTGCACGCCGATACGATCGCCATGCGCTTCGAAGGCATCGAGCAGCGCAGCCGCGGCATCCAGCTGATGATCGTGCACGCGCCGGCCATCGACGGCGCGCTCCAGCACCGAGCCGGAGATATCAAGCAGGATCAGCGCGCCGAGGTCGCGCGCGCGCCGCAGCAGGTCGACCGCAATGCGCTCGTCGGGCGTATGGCCACCGCGCAGGTCGATCAGCGCCTGCGTGGCAGCGTCGTAATCCAGGTCCATGCCCTGCGGCTGATGACGGCTGCGGCGCAGATCGCGGCCCAGTTGTGCAACGGCGCGGCGCACGCTGAGATCGCGGTGAATCCAAGGTTCGCCTTGGTTCGCGGCGAAGCTCGCCACCGAACACCACTGTGGCCGATAGCGCCGCTGCGCATCGTCCCATTCCGGCCAGGTCGCGATCGTCGGGCCGCTCAGTATCTCGGCATCGCCGGCGGCAGCCAGCGCGCGCAGGCGGCTGATGCTGCCGGGACTGAGCACCGGCGTGTGGCCGCGGCTGACACCGTCGCCGGCCGCACTGCCCTCGCTGGCAGCCGGCACGCGCGAATAGCGCTTGTTGCCGAATAGCTGACTCAGCAGGCGCGTGACGGCGTTTTCTCTCAGAGCCAGTTGCGACAACAAGGCCTGCAGCTGCGAGGCCGAACCGGTTTCGCCGGCGCTGTCGTCGGATTGCGGCGGCTGCGCCGCAGCGCCGAACTGACGCGAGGTTTTCGCAGCGGTGCTCGCTGCAGCAGCCACTGCGAGACGCGGACGCAGCGTACCGAGCCACTCCGGCACTATGGGCAACGGCTGATGGCCGAGCACGAGCTTCAGCACCTGCGCTGCGTCTTCCAGCGCCGGCATGCCGAGCGCGTCGATCGCCCGCGCCACGCGCTGTGGAATCAGCGGGCCGAGCGAGCGTGCAGCGCGGCTGCCTTCCAGCAGCAACCAGCGGCGACAGGCCGCGTTGCGTCCGCGCAGAACCTGCAGTACCTCGGGCCTCAGGCTTCCCGCACCCAACAGCGATGCATGCAGCGCCACCACCAACAGCTGTTGATCCAGCGTCAGGCCCGCGGCGAGGCGCAGCGCCGAGCCATCCAGGCAACTGACGCCATCACGCGCTTCGACGATCGTCAGCGGCTGTCCCGCGACGGCAGACGCGAACAGCGTGACGACGGCAGTCGAAGGGATGTACATGAATCAGCCCGGCGGAATCATCTGCGAGCCGCGGATCGGAATCGGCACCGACGGCCCCGGGCAGGCCATCGGCGTGCCTTCGCCGCACATGTAGTTGTGCAGATGGCTGGCATAACCCGACGGCGTCTGCACGTTGGGGCTCACCAAGTTGACGAAGGCGAGTGCCAGCCCGTAGCCGATCAGCAGCACATTGATGAAACCAGTGACGGCCAGCAGCCGCACGGTGGTGCGCGTACTTTCCGACATCTGCAGCTCGTCGGCACCGCGCTCCACCACGCTGCGGCCGCGATCGTCGCGGAAGAAGCGCAGCGCCGCGGTCGCCACCCATACCGCGCCCCACAGAATTGGGTTGTAGATCGGGTACTGGTAGGTTTCGCCGCTCCAGATCGCAAGACTGCGTTCGGAGCCGGGATAGGCCTGCACGCCAAGGCGGTTCATGACCAGCTCTTCGAGCAGCAACGAGACACCGCAGAACACCCAGGCGACCAGCACGTAGCGCAGCACGTTCGCGTTCGGCCAGCGGCGGCGCGCCCATTGCATCAGCAGGCAGGCAACGATCGGGACCCACAGGAACACCTGCGAATAGCCGAACGGCGCCGTCAGCAGAATCGGCTCGGCGTAATGCTCCGCGCGCGGCGCCAGCCAGCCTGGGATATATGGGCCCCAGCTCTGCAGGTTGACCATTGCCGAGCTGCCGAAGAACTGCGGACGGATGAAGTTGGAAATCGGATCGGCCCAACCGGCCAGCGCGCCGCCGATGAACAGCATTGCGTCGAAGCTCAGCCGACCTTCTTTGATCGAGCGCCGGATCACGTAGATCGCGCCGGCAATGCAGGCGCCGACGCCGAAGATCTGGAAGACCAGACAGGCGTAGCGCGTGTAGTCCGGCACATCCGCCGGATTGGGCACGATAGGCTTGGCGCCGCCGCCAGCAATCCAGGAGCCGAACACGTAAATCTGCAGCACGATAAAGAACGCGCCGAGCGCGGCCCACACCAGCGTCGGGTTGAGCACGCTGTGCTGCGCTAGGCTATTTGCCACGACGGACGTGCGGCGCGAGCCTGCGGCTTCACTGCTGATCGTATTCATCAGCGCTTCTCCGGTTCTCAACTCAGCTCGAGGTGCAGGCGCGTCAGCCTGAGGCTCTTGATGCGCCAGCCTTCGGCCTCGCGAGAATAGGTTTCGTGGTAGTGCCCGTAGCCCTGGAGGCGACGGAATGGCCCCGGCGGCACCGTAGGTTCGGGCCAGATGACGAGGTCCTGCATCGCCCACACACCGCGGGCGTCGTGTTCGGACAGCATCTCGATGCGCGGCGTATGGCCGTGATGCACGGTGCGCGCGCCGACGAGATAGCCGCTGACGGTCGCCGCGATCCTGTCCGCGCCCTGCACGACGCTGTCGGGGCCGGGCTGGTCACCGGCGATATCCATCGTCGCGTCTTCGCAGAACAAGGCGCCCCATTCCTTCCAGAGCTGGTCATCGATGCATTCGAAGTAGCGCGCCTTCAGCCGCTTGATTTCCTCGATGGCGAACAGTTCGTCGATGCGGTCCATCAGCAGGCTCCTCCAGCCGTCGCGGAACTGGCGCTTGAGGCCGTTCCGCCTGTTGTTGGAATAAACTGACTATCTATCATTTTTATCGACAATGCAACGCGCAGCACAGGCCTATCGCGTGCTGTACCCGTTGCGCGAGCAGCTGCGCAGCGGATCGCCATCAGCATCGCCGACGCATCAGCGCAGCAGCCCGTTCCATATGAACTTCGAGGCCGTCGGCGGCGTCAGATCCAGCATCTGCGCCAGGTAGTGGGTGCCGAAATTGTCCTCCTCAAGTTCGCGCGACTCGGCCGGCAGGCGGCCCTGGCGCTTCAGCAGCCGCGCCAGGCCCATGATGTTGACCGTCATGCGGAATGCGGCCAGCACCAGCAGGTAGTCCAGGTCGAGCGCTTTCAGGCCGCTGGATTCTTCCCAGAGCGCGATCGTTTCGGCCGCGTTGCCGAGCCCCGGCAGCCGCTCCAGACCGAAGGCGGTGCTGTTGGCGTGATCCAGCAGCAGCCACCAGGCCAGGTCGCTGACCGCGCCGCCCAGCGACATCAGGTCCCAATCGAGCACGGCTACACAACGCTGGTCATGGAAGATCATGTTGCCGACGCGCGCATCGCCCCAGGCGAAGCCGCTGGGATGGTTGGCCGGCAGATGAGCGATCAGCCATTCCGCGGCGGTCTCCATGATCGCCTGCTCGCGGCCCTGCGCCGCCCAGCGGTATGACGCGAGGTAGTAGCGCACCAGCTGTTCCAGGCCGGAACCGCCGTATTCGGGTCGCTGCAGGAAACTCATGCGTGCCGCATCGACGCGATGCAGCCGGCCGAACACCTGCACGGCATCGCTCCACATTTCGTAGCGCTGCGACGGCGTCGCATCGAACAGGAAGCCGCTGGCGTTATACGGCGGCAGGTCCGCCGGCACCTGCCCTTCGACGCGCTCCATCAGATAGAAGGCAGCGCCGATGACGCCGGCGTCTGGCTCGTAGCCATAGACGCGCGGAATCGGCACGCCCGGCAGATCCGCCAGCGCCTGCAGCGCGCGGTAGTGATCCTCGAAGCGGAAATCCAGGTACATCGCATCGGGCGTGTCGAGCCGCAGTACGAAGCGGCCGCGGCGCTCGGCGCCCTGCTCGCGCCACTGCGCCTGCAGCATCAGCGTCTCGTTGGCGACGCCGTTGCCGGAGGGCGCGCGCAGCTCGGTGATCGTGACCGGCGAGCCCGAGGCCAGCTGTGCCGATAGCCATTGCTGCAGCCGCTGCTGCGTCGCCGCGAGGTCGCGCCCATGGCCGCGCAGCGGGATGCCGGGTCCGCGGGTTTTGGCTTGCGGTTCGGTATCGGCCATGGTCGTTGTCTCCTCCAATCCAGCTATTCGACAGCTATTCGAAGTGGCTCCTCTGAAGAGAGCCGCCCGATCTATCCGAGCCGCGCGAAGCTCGCGGCCAGTAAGGCCACGGACAACGACGCGAGCACGGCGAAACCTACCCATTCCGGCGCCGACAGCGATTCCTGCGGCTGCGTATCGCCGCTGCGCACGCGCAGCCACTCGCGGTGCGCCAGGAACAGCGGCACGAAGATGCTGATCGTGATCGTCATGCCTGCCAGCACGTACCACCAGGTGCTTTTCATCTTCAGGCGCCGTCCCTCGCCGATCATCCACAGGATGACGGCGGTGGTCAGCATGAAGGCGTCGATGCTGATCGAGCGCGTTCCCGGCGTCAGTAGCATATCGGCGACCAGCTGCCGCAGCATGCCGGCAGTACCCATCGGCAGATAGGCGAGGTTCTGCGTCCAGGTGCCGACAGCGGCGGCGGCCGAGATCAGCAGATAGATGGAAAACTTGGTGCGCTGCGAGGCATTCATACGATTCCGCTCCTGCCCGATCATGTCGAGCCCTGCTGCAGCCGCGCCGAGCGCTCGATCAGGCCGTAGCCGGTATCGCCGTCCCATTGCCACTTGCCGTGGCCCGGCGCATAGATGCCATAAGGTCCGCTCAGGTCCGCGCCGAAGGCCAGGCCGAGCGGCTTCTGCGGCGTGGTGAAATGCGTGCGGATCACCGAGCATTGCAGTTGGTGCTGGCCCAGATCCGACTGCAGCGTGACCTGCAGCGCTTCGCCGCGGTTGACCAGCTTCTGCAACTTCGGCGCTTCGACGACGCCGGCGTGATGCAGCTGTCCGTCGATCACGACGAAGGCGGTATCGAGCGTGATACGGCCTTCGGGCGTCCACATGCGCTGCAGACCGAAGCCGCGGCGGCTGCCGGGGAACCAGGCAGTGGCGAGCACGTGGCCGCCCCATTGATCCATGCCGTGGCCGCGGCGGCCGCGCGAGTGGTCGCGCATGCCGGTACCGGAAAAATCCATGGTCCTGCCGCGCAGCGACACCGTGCCCGTGGCCGTATACAGCTGCTGGTAGTGCGAGCTGGCCCAGACCTGCTCGGCCATGCTGCCGCCGCCGTAGCGGCTGCCGGCCGACTGGTGCGCATCCCAGACCGGCGCCTGCATGCTCAACTCCAGCTCGATGCGCGCAAGCTCCTTGGCGCCGTCGCGCACGCGGCCGCTGCGCATGTCTTCGTCGCTGCAATACGCGACCAGGCCATCGAAGCTAGCCGTCCAAGTCTTGAACGGCTCAACACAATGCAACTTCAGGTTGGCGCCAGCCGGACGCTCATCGGCCGCTGGGCGCCGATACGCGAACATCCACATCTGCCCTTCGTCGCCGGGTAGCGAAATCAGCACCTGATCTTCATAGATGCCGAAGTCATCGGGCCAGGTGCCCAGGTGCAACCAGAGGCCGACATCGGCCTTCGGATCGTAGGTCACGATCATGAAATTTTCGGCGAAACGTTCCACGCCCACCGCCCCGGTCAAGGCGAATTCGCGACTGGCTTCGAGGCCGGAACTCAGATCCGGGGATGATGAACTGCGCTGCATGCTGCTCCTCCATACAAGTCTGCCGCTCGTGTTACACCGACCGACGCCTGTGCGGCGCCGCTTCATCGCTTCTCCGCCCCAGATCAGGCGTTGCTGGCGCTCGCCGCGCCCGGCACGACGGCAGTGGACTGCGGGTTCTCGATAGCAGCGCTGCGTCCCGCGCGACGGCCGGCGAACACGCAGTCCGCGATCGATGTACCGCTGACGTAGAAGCGCGAGCAGATGCCGATCGCATTGCGTCCCGCCGCAAACAGGCCGGCGATGTGCGAACCGTCCTCGCGCTTCACGTGCCCGGTGATTTCGTCCACCACCAGCCCGCCCATCGGAATCGATGGGCACGGGTATTTCTTGCTGTCGATGGAAATGTCGATGGCGTAGTAAGGCGCATCCGCGAGCGGATCGAGGTACTCGGGGCTCTTGCCGAGCGGATCGGTGCCGAGCGCGAGCGCAGCGTTGTATTTGGCGACGGTGCGCTCCAGGTTCGTCGGCGGCACGCCGCATTTCTTCGCCAGCTCGGCGAGCGTCCTGCCCTTGCGCGTGTTGGTCAGCAGATTGATCAGCAGCATAAGACCGTAGGACAGCCATTCCGGCAACCAGCCTTTTTCGAAGGTTGGCACCGTGTTCTTCCACGATTCGCGATACAGCGGCTTGTCGACGATCAACCAGGCCTTGCGATCTGGCAGCGCAGCGATACGCTCGCCCATGCGGCCGAGATACACATCTTCGGAGACGAAACGTTCACCATTGCTGGTTACTGCGACGCCCTTGACGAACGCGGTCGGCGGACTGATCGAGCGCCAGGCCGACACGCGCTCCATCTCGCCGATCGCGCCGCCCGCAGTCTGGCCCATGCGGATGCCGGCGCCATCGCAGCCGACACTACCCAGCGCCATCGCACCCGCGTAGTTCGGCGCGTAATGCCTCACCATCGGCCGGTTCATCGCAAAGCTGCCGGTGGACAGCACCACGCCGCGGCGCGCGCGAATCAGGATACGTTCGCCGAAGCCCTGTTCGAGCGGCGCGGATTTGCGCGCCGCCCACTGGATCGCGGGCTCGAAATAATTCAGTCCGGAGTTAATCAAACGGATCAGCCGGCTGTGTTTCTTCCAGGCCTTGGTGCCGGGCGGAATGCGCCGCACTTCGATGCCGATTACCACACCGCTGCGATCAAGCACCAGACGCGAGGCCGGCGCATGTGTCATCAGCCGCACACCCTTGCCCAGCGCGGAATCCTTGAGCGCCTGGAACAGCACGCCGCCGGTATAACCGCCGCCGAGCACGCGATGGCCGCGCGGTGCCGGCTTGGCATGCTCGCGATAACCGGCGACCAGTTCGTTGCCGGAAAAATACAGGTAATACTTGTTCGGTGGATACGAACGCTTGGTCTTGTACAGCGTGCTGTCGAAGCGCACGCCCTGCGCCTGCAGCCATTGGAGATTGGCATTGCTGTCGCGGCAGAAGCGCATCAGCGTGTCGTCTCCCACCACGCCCTCGGTTTCGAGCTTGAGGTACTTGTACATCTCCTCGGGCGTGTCTTCATAGCCGGCCTCGCGCTGCACCTGGGTGGCGCCGCCGTAATAAATGCCGCCGCTGATCGCAGTGGAACCGCCGCCTTCAAAACGGTCGACCGCGAGCACCTCGGCGCCGTTCGCGCGCGCTTCGATCGCAGCCGATGCACCCGCCGCACCGAAGCCGACGACGACGACGTCGGCGCTTTCGGTCCAGTTCGCCTGGTCCACGTTGTCCAGCACCAGCGGCGACTCCACGTTGGAGTGCCAGCTGACATCACCGGGTTTGGTCATTTCGGTTCGCTCAGCATGCTCATGTGCGAGCCCGTCTACTTGGCATAGAGGTACTGGTGCAGCACCTCGTGGAAATGCGAGATCTGCACTTCCTGGACCGGGTTGGTCCGCAGACCCTTGAGGCCCAGCGAATGCATGCCGCGCTGCACACCTTCCATGTTGCGCAGATCCTGCACCAGCAGCGGTGGAATCTTGGCGACGTGATCCTTCCAGTCCGGATAGAACTCGCGTTCCAGCTTCGGTACTTCGTGCGGCGCCATGCGCAGGATCGACCACATGTCGAAGACGCAGGATTCGTGATCGTCGCCGTTCGGGCGCGCCCGGAACACCAGGCAGCCGTCGAACGCGAATACCAGCACGAGGTTGGGGAAAACGTTCCAGTCCACCCCGGCATCCATCACCTGTTCCATCGTCAGGATCGGCCACTGCACGCCTTCCTTGGCCGCCGCTTCGATCATGAAGCCCACGGTCGCCATAGTGACGTCCATCGCCGACAGTCCGGCCGGCAGTTCGCTGAGCACGCGCTGCGCGGCGTTGGCGCTGCGCACCGTGACCTGGCCCTTGCCTTCGGCGTCGCCGACCCATTCTTTGAACACGTTCAGCACGCTGACGATGCCTTCACGCAAATCCTCTGGAACCGGCTTGCCGGTGCGGCGCGAGGGCGCGCCCATCGGCCGCTCCAGCAGATAGATGTGCTTGCCATGCTGGCCTTCGGCGAAGCTCTTGTTGGCTTCATCGACCATCGGCAGATACTGCGGATGAAGCGAGGCGACGTGGTAGCTCTCCATGAAAGACTCAAGCGCGGTCTTCCAGTTGGTCTTGATGACCATGGTTTTGTACCAGGCGAAGCGCATCTCTTCGAAGCGCATCGGCCCGAGCGCGCGCTGCACCGGAGCGATGTACTGCTCGAAGGGTTCGCAGTTGCGATCCATATTGATGAAGACGAAGCCGCCCCAGGTCGCCGAGCGCACTTCGGATAGGCCCAGATCGCTGTCCTGCATCTCGGGACAGCCCGCCCAGTCGTCGCGGTCCTGGATGCGCAGCAACTCGCCGTCAAGGTTCCACTGCCAGCCATGGAAACTGCAGTGGAACTTATTCACGGTGCCGCAGCCCGCGGTGAGCTGGCGACCGCGGTGCATGCAGACGTTGTGGTAGGCCTTGATCGCACCGGACTCAGTGCGCACGACAATGATCGACTGATCGATGACGTCGTAGGTGACGAAGTTGCCGGGCCGCGGAATCTCTTCATCGCGACAGGCGACCTGCCAGGCGCGCGACCACAGCTTCTGCTTTTCCGCTTGTGCGACCTTGGCCGAAATATTGTCTTCTTGCAGCACGAAATCCGGACGGATCGCGCGTTCGCCACGGTGCACAACACTCAAATCATTCACGGTTTCTCCTCCGTCTTTCGCGCGCGGCAGCCTGTATCGGCATCCGGAACTGCGCAGCCGCTTTACAGCATTAAATCGATCTTAGCTGAATACTCGTCAGTTTCATACCATGGAAATTCCGGGCCTCAGGAGCGCTTGCGTCTCGGTTTGGCTTTTGCAGGTTTTCGGGCCGCACGGCTGGCGTCGATCACGACCCGAGCGGACGATAATTCGCCTTGCCGCAGCGCGTCCGCACCGCCCACGATGAAGCGCGCCAAATGATCGACCAGCGCCGCATGATTCGACGAGTCGCAGAGGCCGTGAGAGAGCTTCTCCAACTCATAAACCTCGAATGCCATGTGCCCCATCATCCAATGAATAAAGTACATCAGCCAGCAGGCACGTTCCCGCTGATAACCGGCGCGTACCAGTTCATCCACGTAACGGACGAATACCGGCGCGTAGGCATCGCGCAGCGGCTCCAGCAGCTCGGGCCGTTCGCTGAGGCTGTCGGAATGGATCATCAGCTTGAGATAATGCCGCCAGCCGGCGTCGAGCATTGGCAGTGTCGCGATCGGCATTACGAAAGCGCGCACGATGGCTTCCACCGTCAATGGTCGTCCTCGTTTGGACGCTAGGGCTTCGGTCAAAGAACGGAAGGTCGCCTGCGTCACCGGCCCGGCACGTCGGGCTACGACGCGCCGGAACAATTCATCCTTGGATCCGAAGTGATAACGCGTCAGGCTCAGTTCGGTGTTCGATCGCGTCGCCACTTCGCGGATGGAGACGCCGTGATACCCGCGCAGCGCAAACAGCTGCTCTGCGGCATCCAGAATGCGCGCCGCCGTAGAGCCTGCGTCGATCGAACCGTCCACCACCTCTCCCTGCGCCGAGTTGAGCCTGCTAGCGAGCGCTGCCGCAGCCCAATTAAAAGCGATCTTGCACGAACGTGCAACACCTCGCGCAGCAGGCGCCGGACGGTTCGATGCAGGCGCTGCCACTTCGCGACAAGCCGGCCATTGACTGATACATTGTCAGTTATCAGAATCGCGGCATATCAAACGAATGAAGGAGACAAATGAATAAGATTTCTTTCGATGGTCAGACCGTCATCGTCACCGGCGCCGGCAATGGTCTTGGCCGCGCCTATGCGCTGGAGCTTGCAAAGCGCGGCGCCAATGTGGTCGTCAATGACCTCGGCACTTCGGTGGCGGGCGTCGGCCAGTCCAGCGCTGCTGCCGACAAAGTTGTCACCGAGATCAAGGCACTCGGCGGCAAGGTGGCGGCGAACTACGCATCGGTGGCCGATCCCTCCGGTGCGGATTCGATCATCCGGACCGCGCTCGATGCATTCGGCCGCGTCGACGCCGTGATCAACAATGCCGGCATCATCCGTGCGTCGGCTTTCGAGAACGTGCCCGATGAGGATCTCGACATCCTGCTTGACGTGCATCTCAAAGGCACGCTGTACGTCGCACGCGCCGCCTATCGCGTGATGTTGAAACAGGGTTACGGCCGCATCGTCAACACTTCGTCGGCCGGCGGACTATTCGGCGACGACACCATGGCCTGCTACGGCGCCGCCAAGGCCGGCATTCTCGGCCTGACCAACAGCATTGCGCTCGCCGGCAAGCCGCACGGGATTCTCTGCAACGCAGTGGCTCCGCAGGCGGCGACGCGCATGGGCGACAACATAGATCCGGAGACCGCGCAGAAATTCATGGCGCTGCAGAAACTGTTCGTGAATTCGATGAGCCCGGAGTTCAACGTGCCGCTGGTCGTCTACCTAGCGAGCAGGGAATGCGACAGCACCCATGCCGCCTATAGCATCTGTGGCGGACGTATCGGGCGGGTGTTCATCGGCTTAACCGCGGGCTGGGAAGGGCCGCGCGATATTGCCGCCACCGCGGAGGACGTGCGCGAGCACTTTACGCGGATCGAGGACCGCAGCCGCTATTCGCTGCCGGAGAGCGTTACCGGCGAGCTGATGGAGCGCGTCGGCACCATTACCTCACAGCTGCCGGCATGAGCGAGCGTCGGCAGAAGCTTCCGGTCCCTCGGACAGGCATTTCAATTGTGAATGCTCGACTGCGACGGCTCGCGGAACTCTCAGGAGCTGCGTAGCCAGCCGTCGAGCCGCTGCCAGAATCGCTGCCGCGACGACGCCAGATGCTGGATATGCGCCGAGCCCTGCAAGCGCACCAGCGTGATATCCGGCGAGGCTGAGTAGTAGCGCACTTCGGCCGATGGATCGGGACTGGTGTCGATTTCGCCGAACAGCAGGAACAGCGGGCATTCGATCCGTGCCGCATCGGCGGCGACGGCATCGGGCGTCATTGCATCGCGGCCGAGTCCGGCCGGCGTCAGGCTGGCGTACGAAGCATCCAGTTCGATCAGTGCAGCCAGCACGTCCGGCAGATAGAACAGCTGATGCATCAGATGGCGCGGCGCCGGCAGGTAGCCTTCCATCGCGACGACGCCGGCGACGGCCGCAGCGTCGTCGCCGAAACGCACGCCGATGTTGCTCCAGCCGGCGATCGCCAGCCGCTCGAACGTCCGGTGCTGCGCCTGCTGCACGATCGCCAGCATGCCGCCCATCGAATGCGCCATGCAGCTCGCGCGCACTCGATCGCGCGGGCCGGTTTCGAAAAAGCGTCCGGCCATCAGCCCTGCGCGCACCTGCCGCACGACGCGGTCATTCGTGGCGGCGACGAGCCCGCGCGTGACACGGCGCTCGGGCTGCGGCTGGCTGCTGCGCCCCATGCCGAGATGATCGATCGCCAGCACGTGATAGCCGCGCGCGGTGAAATACTGCGCGAAGCTATAGCCCTCGTGGGCGATGTCGTAGTAGCGACGGTCGTAGCCCGCGCCATGCAGGGCCACCAGCAGTTCGCAGCACGGCTTCGGCACGTCCGGTGCAGGCGCGAACAAGGTGGCCGCTACGGCCAGCGGCTGTTCACCGTCGGCCAGATCCGTCACGTCGATGTTCAGTTCGATTGACCGCATCGCTTCACCCCAGCTCGAGCTTGCCGCTACGCGAAAAGCCTACTTTGAGGTCGTCACCCGTTCGGTCAAGGGCGCCATCGGCACCGCGACGATATTCACCGTGTCGATCGCCTCGCTCATCGGTACTGCGCTGGTGCCGGTGCGCGCGCCGAGTTCCGTCAGCGCAGCGCCGAGGTCGTCGGTTTCGATTTCGTAGATGGCGACGTAGCGCCACGGAAAGTTGTCCGCTTTCAGCACCGGCTCGATCAGCTGGAAGCGCTGCGCGCCAACGAAGCCGGGAATACGCACCACGTCCTGCAGGTGCTGCTTCGTGTACCAGTTGTTGTATTCCGCGTCCTTGCCCTCGACCGGGTTGGACAGCACCAGCAGGCGGTAGCTCGCCATTGAACGCTCCTCGTTGTTTCTCGTTGTGGATCGACGCCGTCAGGCTGATCGGTCTCAGGCTCTGGGTACGATGAAGCGGCCGGACGGCTTGCCCATCATTTCCGAATAGGCGATCGGCTGTTTGCCATCAAGATCCTTGATGGCATAACGCAGGCCCAGTTCTGCGCCGATCAGCGCTTGGCCGGAGAGCGTCATGCGCTCGGGATCACGCCACAGACGTTCGAGAACCAGACCGGTGAAGTCCGGCGTTTCGAAGTTCGGCAAGTTGGCTGCGATGTCCGGCGGCAGATGTTCGCGCGGGATCGACTGCAGCATTTCCGTGAGGATGAATCCGGGCCAGATCGACACCGAGGCGACGTCGCGATCGCGCAGATCCACCGCCATGTCGAACGACATCTTGTCGGTACCTGCTTTCGCGGCACCGTAGGCTGGCCCGTGGAAATAAGAGACTGCGCCGTAGAACGAGACATGCGCGATCAGCGCGCCGCCGGTCTCGATCATCAGCGGCGTCGCGTAATAGGCCGCGACGTAGTTGGAGCGCAGGCCGACATCGATCATGTCGACCAGATGCAAAGGCTTCTGCCAGTACGGACCGGGCGTCGCCAGGTCCATCGGATACACCGCTGCCGCATTGTTGACGAGTATGTCGAGACGACCGCTGTCCGCACGCACGCGTTCGAACAGCGCCTTGACCTCCTCGTCGGAGCCGTGGTCGCAGCGTACCGCCAGCCCGCGTCCGCCGGCGGACGTGACTTCCGCGGCGACGCGGTCCAGCGCATCGTCGCCGCTGTTGCGCCCGGTCACGTAGACGGTGAGTCCGCGGTGGCCGAGCCCGCGCGCGATTCCGCGGCCGAGCCCACGGCTCGCGCCGGTAACGACCGCAATACCTTGCACCATGTGTGTTTTCTCCGTTGTTGTACTTTTCAACGACTCGATGAGGCAGCGAACAGCTCCCGCACCGAACCCAGGCTGACCTTCAGCGACGGCGTGCGCGGCAGGCGCTCGACGATGCGGATCTGCGCCGGCACGTGATGCGCCGGCAGGTGCTCGCGCACATAAGCTTTCAACTGTTCCTCCGTCGGCGTTTCGGCGCCGGCGCGCAGTTCCACCGCCGCTACTGGAATCTCGCCGAGCCGCGGCTCCGGCAGTCCGACCACGGCCGCATCGAGCACCGCCGGATGGCGGATCAGCGTCTTCACCACGATTTCCGGCAACACCTTGAAGCCGCCGCGGATGATCGCGCCGTCGCCGCGGCCATGCAGCGTGACGAAGCCCTCGGCGTCGATCGACGCGATGTCGGTGGTGCGGATCCAATCCGGGTTCACCAGCGGCACCAGCGCTTCCAGATAGCCTTGCTCGCCGCGCGGTACTTCGACGCCGCTGAGCGGATCAACCGCGCGGATCTGCACGCCCGGAAACACCTTGCCGATGCTGCCGCGCTTGGCCTCGCCGTACTGCTTATAAAGATCCGGCGTCCACGCGATGATGGTGCCGGCGAATTCGGTGGCGCCGTAACCCCAGACCACCGGCAGCCCGTAGGTCTGCTCGAACAGCAACTGCGTGGCCGGTTCCAGCGGCGCCGAGCCGCCGAAGATGAATTGCAGCGAAGCCAGATCCTCGCGCGGCACCTTGGCATCAAGCACCATGCGGATCACGGTCGGCTGCACGCCGACCTTGGTGATGCGGTAACGCTTGATCGCGCCGACCCAGTCGGCGACGTTGAACTTCTCCAGCAGCACCATGCGCTTGCCGACATAGGTCGCGCCGAGCAGCTGACACACGCCACCGATGCCGCCGAACGGCCAGAACACCAGATCAGGCGGCTCATCGGCATTGGGCGTGACCTGCGCCGTGGCGCTGGAGACCACGCGTTCGAGCACCGGCATGCGGATCTGGATACGTTTGGGTGCGCCGGTGGTGCCGCTGGTGAGCACCTCGATGCCCGGCTCGGCTGGCTCGGCGCGCTGCGGACCGGCGCCCATGCGGGCCGCTTCAGGCACCGCTGTGACCGGTGCGCCCTCGGTGCTGATCGCGATACCGAACGAGCCGGCCTGACGCGCCGCCTCGATCACCGGGGGCGTCCAGTCCTCGCGGTCCGCCACCACCGCCGCCAGTTGCAGCTTGGCAATGTCTTTTGCGATGGCCTCCGGCGATTGGAATGCGTAGATCATCGAGAATGAGCGATTGGCGGCCACGAAACCGAGGATCGCGGCTGCATGCGGCACGCGGTTGCGCACGATGATGCCCACCGGCGCACGCTCCGGTACGCCCGCGTGATCAAGCAGCGTCGCGATGCGCTCTGCATAGCCGACCAGGTCGCCGCGCGAATACCACTTGCCTTGAAACTCGACTGCCGGCGCATCGCGATCATTTCGGAATCGATTGCGAATCGTACTTATGAAATCCATAGAAGCTCGGCTGACCTGTGCGGAAGTGGACTCGAATAAAACTTGGATGGCGGCTTAGATTTGAGACTTGGGCAGACGCACACGGACGCCGTCCAATTCTGGCGTCATGCGAACCTGACATGTCAGCCGGCTATTGGGCTCGCCATGCAGAACTCCCTCGAGCATCGAGGCCTCGGTATCGTCAGGCGGCGGGATTTTCTCGAGCCACGGCGCCTCGACGTACCCATGACAAGTGCCACAGGAGGCACTGCCACCACAATCCGCAATGATGCCCGGAACCATGTTGTCGACGGCGATCTGCATCAACGACCGGCCCTCCGGCCCCTCGACGGTATGAGCAGTGTCGTTATGTTCGATGAAGGTGACTTTGGGCATGCAATTCCTCCGGAAATGAATAGTCGTCGCAGGAAGTCAGGACGGCGACGAAGTTTTTGTGAAGCAGCTAATGACGGTTAGTCAGTTTTTATAATCCGACTTGCACGTTCGTGCAAGCTCATGGCCGAATCCGCGCATGGCCATTGCTTATGGCCACCACGTTGCGCTCGACGACGCGCACCGTGTAATTCACCTGTTCACCATCGCACCAGATTTCGGTCCGCAAGGTTTCACCCGGGAATACCGGGGCAGTGAAGCGCGCGGAAAGCTCGGTGATGGGGGCGGCGCGGTAGCCGCACAGCGCTTTCAGCAGCGCATGTCCGGCGACCCCGTAAGTCGCCAATCCATGCAGAATCGGGCGCTCGAACCCAGCTTTGCGTGCCACTGCCGGATCGGCATGGAGCGGGTTCATGTCGCCGTTGAGACGATACTGCAGGGCCATGCGGGGATCGGTGGTGATGTCGCAGACTTGATCAGGCGCACGCGCCGGCATCGCGTGCGGCGCCGGCGCGCGCTTGGCCGGCCCGCCGATGCCGCCATCGCCGCGACAGAACAAGGTCTGTGTCGAAGTGCATAGCGGCTCGCCGGTGCCGGCATCGTAGATCTGCCGCTCGTAGTACACCAATGCGCCTTTGCCGGCCCCCTTATCGAAGATGTCGACGATGCGCGACTTGCCGAGCACGGTGGCGGCCGAGGGCAGCGGGCGATGCAGCACCAGCCCCTGCTCGGCGTGCACGATCTTCACCCAATCTAGGCCGCTGTCGAGCTCTCGCGGCCAGAAGCCGGGATGCGCGAGTACCACGCCCATCGTCGGCAGCACGCACAGGTCTTTCTCGTAGACGTAGGCGAGCTGCGCTTGGTCGAGCGGGTCGGCTCCCAGGCCGAGGCTCAGCGCGTAGCGCATCACATCGCGCTCGGTGAAGGTCTGCCGCGAGTCGGGAATCGCGAGGTTCAGCAGCTGCTCGTATTCAGCGGACATTGCAAACTCCATCGGTCATACACCGCGGAACGGCGGCGTGGGCTTCTTGTCGCGGAAGGCGGCGACCGCCTCGAGATGGTCCTGGGTCAAGTACAGCGCCGGCTGCACGTCGACTTCCATCCGCAGCGCATCGTCGAGCGTGGTGCAGCCCTTGGCATAGGCGGCCTTGGTCATCGCCACCGACAGCGGCGCGGCCAGCACGTAGCTTTGCGCAACCTCGAGCGCGGCTGCCAGCGCCTGGCCACCATCGACGAGTTGATCGACCAGACGCAGCGCCAGCGCCTCTTCCGCCAGCACCGTGCGCGCGCTTACGAACAGCTTCTTGGCTTCGCTTACACCGATGCGCTGCGGGATCGTCCATAGCGCGCCCATATCCGGCATCAGGCCGACCTTGGCGAACACCGCGGCGTACTTCGCGGTATGCGAAGAAACGATGTAGTCGCAAGCCGCAGCCAGTGAAAGCCCCGCGCCGAAAGCGAAACCCTCCACCGCCGCGACGACCGGCTTGGGACCACCGATGAGCAGACGGATCACGCGATGCGCCGCCTCGATGCGCTGGCGGCTGCCGAGCATCGGCCGCTCCTGCGTCATCGGCGAGACATCGCCGCCGGCGCAGAAGTGTTCGCCCGCACCGGTCAGCACGATCGCACGACAATCGCTGTCGCCGGCGAGCTGAGTGAGCTTCTCGACCAGCAGGTTCAGCATGTCGGTGGACAGCGCGTTGCGTTTGCCGGGCGCATTGAGCGTCAACACCGTCACCGCGTCCTGAGTCTGCAGCTGCACGAGTTCGCTCATGAATTTTCTCCCGGTGAACCTTCAGGCCAGCAGCGCCTGTAGAATGCCGATCGTCACGATCGGCTGATCCAGCATCAGATGGTGGTGTGCTTCCGACACCATGATCGGTTCGTGCTTGATGGGCAGCGTCGCGGCCACGCGGCGCATGCAGTTTTCGTTCACCACGCGGCTGTGTTCACCCCAGACCAGATGCACCGGAATCTGCACGCGCGCGAGTATGGCGGCGCCGTCGACTTCGGTCGGACCACCGCCCGGCAGTTCCAGATCGAACTTCCAGGTCCAACCGGTTTCGATCGCGCGCACGGAGCCTTCGGCGAGGTACTGCGCCAGCGCCGGATGCGCGATCGGCTGCTCCGGCGACAGGCGGAAGCGCGCCAGCGCCGCCTCACGCGTCGGATGGGCACGACGGCTGCCGAGGCGCGGATACTCCGGCAGCGGCCCCTGATCGGCGAAGTGCACATAGCTATCGACGACGATGGCGCGCTCGAACAGCCGCGGATGTTTGCCGCAGGCACGCAGCAGCCGCGAGCCGCCGTAGCTGTGACCGATGCCGACGGGCCTGCGCAGGCCGCTATGCCGCACGACCGTCGCGATGTCTTCGGCGAAATCGGCGGGCCGGTATTCAGCACGGCGCCCGCTATCGCCCATGCCGGAAAGTTCCATGACTACCACGTGAAACCGCTCCGCAAAAATCGGTGCGATGAAATCCCACCAGCGCGTGTGGGCGCGATACCCCGGCACGAACAGTAGGCCCGGTTGACCGCCATCGGCGCTGCCCCATTCCAGATAGTGCAGCGCGATACCATCGGCGTCGGCGTAGCGCGAGACGCCGGGATGCGCCATGCCGCGCGCAAGCCAGGTCGGCGCGATCGCCAGATCTCCCGCGGGATCATCCCGCTTCTCGCCTACTTGGGGCCTCATTGTCCGGTCTCGTGTTTCAGAGCAGCTATTTCCGTGGCTGCAAGGTCGGGACGACGTCCGTCGTCAACGCTAGAGCAGCGCGGGATTGAGACTCTCGAAGCCGCGGAACTCGCTCTGTCCCAGCGTCACCTCGAGAAACATCGGCACGCGCTTCATGCTCTCAACGCCGCCGGCGATCACATAATCCATATCGCCCGCGGCCACGGCCTGCGCCGCGAAATGCAGTGCCTGCTGACTGGAGCCGCACATGCGGTTGAGCGCGACGCCCGCCACCGCCGGCGGCAGGCCGGACAGCAGCGCCGCCAGGCGGCCGACATTGGCGGCCTGCTCGCCGGCCTGACTGACGCAGCCGATGATCACTTCCTCGACCTTGTCGGGAGACACGCCCGTACGCTGCACCAGCGCAGCAATGGTCGAGGCGAGCAGGCTGTCGGGACGCCATTGGCGCAGCTGGTCGTTGCGCTTGCCGTAGGGCGTGCGCACGGCGTCGATGATCACGGCTTCGTTGTTCATAATCAGAATCAGATTCCCATGTGCACTGAATCAGATCGCGGCGGCGGCGATCTGCCGGCGGCATTCGGCGACCATGCGCTGAATCAGTTCATGACAGCTCGGCACGTCGTCGATCAGCCCGACCACTTGTCCGCCCCAGACCAGTCCGCCGTCGGTCTCGCCGCTTTCCAGCGCTTGGCGGCCGCGGATGCCCTTGACCAGATGGTGAATATCACCGAATTCGCAGCCGCCGAGACGGCGCTCGGTGGCGACGACTTCGTCCGAAATCGCGTTCTTGAGCACGCGGCCGCTGTTGTGCAGCGTGCGGAAGATGATGTTGGTATCGCGCTCGCTCTTGCTCACCATCATCTGCTTG
>JAQGNU010000183.1 GCA_028291645.1 Nevskia sp. | reverse complement strand
GCAGCCGGCACCGTGTCCGCGATGGCGACGCTGGCTTCGACGATCGCCAGATTGGCCTGATACACCGCACGCGAAGGCTGACCATGGGCGTCGTTGCGGAACGCTGCTGGCAAGCGGATCGCGACATCGTCGGTCGAACCGTTGGTAGGCCAGAACGTGCCTGGAAAAGGTTTGTAGCGGAACGCGCGCCAGCCGGAACCGTCGCGCGCGAAGCCGGCGTCGTCGAAGCCCTGTACTGCGTCGAAGTCCGGGCGCCACGCCGGGTAATCGCGCAGTTGTGCCAGCGTCTTGCGCAGCTCGGCGTAATTGTCCTCGCGGATGTGCGCGAGCATCCAGCCGTCGTCGATCGCGGCAATGCCGGCGCGGCGATCCTTGAACAGATTGGTCCAGTGATTGGTCCTGCCGAGCTCGCTGAAGTCATAGCGCTGCTGTAGCGCCCAGTCGTCCGTGCGATTGCGGCCGTTGCTGCCGGTGTGGCATACCCAGCACGGATTCGAGGCTGCGCCGGTCTTGGTGTAGCACTGCGGCGGAATGCCGGCTTCGACATTGGCGATGCGCGCTTCCGCGGCGGCCGCAGCAAGCGGCTCGGCCGTCGCTGCATTGGCGATCGTCGAGGCGATGGCGATCAGCCCGCTGCGCAGCAATCCCTGTAGTGGCGGCACGTCATTCCCGGCAGGCAGTCGGGCCGCAATCATGCCGCAGCGGCCGAGTTCGATTCTTGCTCAGGGTTTTGGCGGCAATTCCGGCTGCTTGTTGGTGAACACGTCAGCGCCGAAACTGGCCTGGCCGTCGAGTCCGGCATAGCCGAGATAGGGCAGGCCGAACAGGTCTTCGACACTGCGCAGCATCGAATAGTGGTTGTAGTCGGTGGTCGATATCGTGCCGGCCTTGATGAACGGCGACAGCAGCACCGCGCCGACCTTGCCGCCGCCGGGGCCGGCGATGCCGGGGAACAGCACATTGGTCGACGGGCCTTCGCCGCAGCAGGCGCTGGAGTCGCTGAGGATGCCATTGGATTCGTCGAAGCTGATGATCAGCAGGCCATCTTGTTTGAACGCCGGCGCGGCGAGGATTTTCGGCACCCACACTTTGAGGAAATCGTTGATCGACGCGAGACCGCCGGCCTCGCCATTGGCGCAGGGCGAATCATGGCCGTCGTGGCACAGGTTCGGCGTGATGAAGATGAAGTTGGCGGTACTGCCGGCGTCGCCCAGATCGGCGTCGAGCTTGCTCAGATTGACGACTCTGGCGTCGCAGCTGGCCTGATCGTCGATCACCGCATGGAAGTAGACGAAGGGATTGTGGCGCGTCGCGTATTGATCATCGGCAGTCGCAACCTGGGTGCCGTCCTTGCTGCCGATGGTCGGATGTCCGCAGCTGGCCGTTTCGCGCGTCGGCGTATTGCCCATGTCCTCCATATAAGCCTTCCAGCTCAGCTTCGCGGTGGTCAATTGGTCGGGCAGGCTCGGCACTGTGCTTGGATAGACGCAGCCGCTGCCTTTGGACTGGCCGTTCTGCGCGGTCGGTGCGCCACCGCTGAATTCGACGAAGTTCTGGCAGTCGGCCTGGGTGGTCCGATTCGGACCCTGGCCGCTGAGCATCGCGATGTAGTTGTCGAGGCTGTTGTGGCCGATGCCGTAGTAATTCTGCAGCAGGGCGCCCTGCGCGGACAGCGTTTGTGCCAGGTACGGTGCCGCCGAGTTCGCGGCGAAAGAATCCGAGAAGTCCTCGTTTTCCAGCACGATCACGAAGACGTGCCCGATTTTGCTCGCCACCGGCGTGCCGTCGCTATTGGTGATGGCATCGCCGCTGCCGCCGCAGCCCCCGAAGAAAGCCAACGTGGCAAGCACGGCCGCATGCGAAATCACCCGGAGATTGGAATAGCGCACGCGCTTGCCTCGACTGGAAGAAAGACGATTTTGCCTCGTTTCCGCGGCGATTCCATGACAAGCGACGCCATTCGATTGCGTCACCGGCATGCCCGACGGCCGAACTTCGGGCGCGAGTCGCGCGCCGATCCGAAACATTGCCGTTGGATGACCGGGAATGCTTGACATTACCCCGCCTCGAACGAACAATGCGCGGCTCGCAAGCTGTGCGGTCTGGCCCGCAGTCTGGAGGGATACTCAAGCGGCCAACGAGGGCAGACTGTAAATCTGCTGGCTTATGCCTACGTAGGTTCGAATCCTACTCCCTCCACCAGTCGGCGAGCGGGCGCAAGGGTGAAGCTTCGCGGGTGTAGCTCAATGGTAGAGCTGTAGCCTTCCAAGCTACTGACGAGGGTTCGATTCCCTTCACCCGCTCCAGTCCCGGCCGAGCAGTCGCGTGCGTAGTAGAAAGCTTTAGATGCCCACCTAGCTCAGTCGGTAGAGCACACCCTTGGTAAGGGTGAGGTCGCAGGTTCGATTCCTGTGGTGGGCACCAGTTTCAATGGGGTTGGCACGGTTGAGAAGCGCGCCGCCGGCCTCATTAAGATTCAGCAGTAAGGCGGGGACCGCTGGTTCCTGCTTGTTGTCGTTCGAACTCTGATTCGGCGGCATCCATATCATCAACACGCCTTAATTAGCGAGTACAGAGAAAGGACGATGGCCAAGGAAAAATTCGATCGCATCAAGCCGCACGTGAATGTGGGGACGATTGGGCATGTGGATCACGGCAAGACGACGACGACGGCAGCATTGACGAAAGTCAGTGCGGACAAGGGCTGGGCG
>JAQGNU010000160.1 GCA_028291645.1 Nevskia sp. | reverse complement strand
GTTCGCCGCCGGACTGCTCGCACTCGGGCTTGCGCGTGGCGATCGCGTCGGCATCTGGTCGCCGAATTGCGCCGAGTGGGTCATCGCGCAGTTCGCCACCGCCAAGGCCGGTCTGGTTCTGGTCAACATCAATCCGGCCTATCGACCTCTGGAACTGGAGTACGCGCTCAACACGGTCGGCTGCAGAGCCTTGATCACTGCGGCGGCGTTCAAGTCGAGCGACTATCTGGCGATGTTGCACGAGCTGGCGCCGGAACTGGCGAGCGCTGCGCCGGGCGCATTGCGTGCAAGCCGTCTGCCGTCGCTGCAAATACTGATCTGCACGCGCGCGACGCCGGTCGCCGGCATGTACAGTTTCGAACAAGTCGCGGCGTGCGGCGGTGCGCCTGAACGCCAGCAATTGCTGGCCTTGGCTGCGCAACTCGACATCCACGATCCGATCAACATCCAGTTCACCAGCGGCACCACCGGGGCGCCCAAAGGGGCGACGCTGACGCATCACAACCTGATCAACAACGGCTTCTTCATCGGCGCAGCGATGCGGTTGACGCCGCGCGACCGGCTCTGCATTCCGGTGCCGCTGTATCACTGTTTCGGCATGGTGCTGGGCAACCTCGCCTGCATCACGCACGGTGCGGCGATGATTTATCCGGGCGAAGGCTTCGATCCGCGCACGGTGCTGGAGACGGTGCAGGCCGAGCGCTGCACCGGCTTGCATGGCGTGCCGACGATGTTCATCGCCGAGCTGGATCATCCGCATTTCGCGCAGTTCGATTTGAGCAGCCTGCGCACCGGCATCATGGGCGGTGCGCCGTGTCCGGCCGAAGTGATGAAGCGCGTGCGTACGCAGATGCACATGGAGGAAGTGACGATCGCCTACGGCATGACCGAGACCAGTCCGGTCAGCTTCCAGACTTCGGTCGACGATCCGGTCGAACAGCGCATCAACTCGGTCGGCCGTATTCAGCCGCATCTGCAAGCGAAGATCGTCGATGCCGCCGGGCGCACTGTCGACACTGGCGTTGCCGGCGAACTGCTGGTGCGCGGCTATTCGGTGATGCAGGGCTATTGGAACGATCCGCAGCGCAGCGCCGAGACCATCGACAGCGAGCATTGGCTGCATACCGGCGATCTCGCGGTGCTGGATGCGCAAGGCTATTGCCGCATCGTCGGCCGTAACAAGGATGTCGTCATCCGCGGTGGCGAGAACATCTATCCGCGCGAGATCGAAGAATTTCTCTACACCCACGCGGCAGTGCAGGACGTACAAGTGATCGGCGTGCCGGACGACAAATTCGGCGAAGAGATCTGTGCGTGGATCCGGCTGCGCGAGGGTGCCGCCGCCAGCGCCGACGAGTTGCGCGCGTACTGCAAGGATCGCATCGCGCACTACAAGATTCCGCGCTACATCCGTTTCGTCGATGAGTTTCCAATGACGGTGACCGGCAAGGTGCAGAAGTTCGTGATGCGCGAACAGATGCGGCGCGAACTTGGAAATGTGCCTTGAACTGCGACTGATTAAATGAATGTCTAGTTTAGGGACTCTGAATGCGTGCCCATTTCTCTTGATACGAGTTCTGTCAATTGAGTATTCATCTTCTCGCAAGAGCCAATTAGAACAGTATGTTTTCTTGACAACCAGATTGGTTGAAATCATGATTTCATCATCCTATTTCTAGCTAGAAGCTTCGGAGACCACAAACAATGGGAAAGCCAGCGAGCGAAGAAACAGTTCAGTTCAAGGTCTCACCGAGGCTGAAGAAAGAAATTCGTAGGAATGCGCTCGAGAGGGATGAGACCGTGAGAACTTTCATTCTTAAGGCGCTCAAGGAAAAAGGAATTGCAGTTTCCGATGCAGAATTAGTCGATCGTCGGAAGGTAGCCGCACGATGACACGTGGCACGAAAAACCTAGTCAAAGCGTCGGTCATTGATCTTTTCTGCGGCGCAGGTGGTTTATCTCATGGGTTCAAACGCGAAGGATTTCGTTTGGCCGCCGGTATCGATATCGACGAAGCATGCCGGTTCCCCTACGAGACGAACAATGCAGCGCCCTTCCTTCGGAAAGATGTAGGGGCCTTGACTGCGAAGGACGTCAGTGGTCTTTTTCTTCCGAAGCTGACCTCCATCTTGGTCGGCTGCGCTCCGTGTCAACCGTTCTCCACCTACAACCAGAAGAATAAAGACCCGAGCTGGCGCCTTTTGCATGCTTTCGGCGATCTGATAGGCGATGTACAGCCGGACGTCGTTTCTATGGAAAATGTACCGCGCCTACTCACGTTCCGTGGGGGTACCCTATTCCAGAAGTTCGTGGACAAGCTGAACGTGGCTGACTACAAAGTGGCGTGGGGCGTGCTCTATGGCCCCGACTACGGGCTGGCTCAGACGAGATCCCGCCTGGTTTTGCTCGCATCTCGATTAGGCAACATCAAACTCCCGAGGCCCACGCATAAGAATCGCCACAGGACCGTTCGTGACGAAATCGGCAAGCTCCCAGCGCTGACTCATGGTGGCATTGATGAGATGGACCCCCTGCATCGATCGAGCAGACTGTCCGATATCAACTTGCGGCGCATTTCGTCCGCGAAACCAGGCGGTACGTGGAGGGACTGGCAGCCGAACCTAGTTGCGAATTGCCACAAACTAGAAACCGGCAAAGGCTATTCGTCGGTCTATGGTCGAATGGAGTGGACGTCGCCTTCCCCCACCATCACGACGCAGTTCTACGGCTTCGGTAACGGACGCTTCGGGCACCCTGATCAGAACCGTGCACTCTCTTTACGGGAAGGTGCACTGTTGCAGGGTTTCCCGCGTGGATACGAGTTCATTCCACCCGGCGAGAAGGTTCATTTCACGACCGTCGGCCGCCTGATTGGCAACGCGGTGCCAGTGAGGTTGGCTAGCGCGATCGCGAGGGCGGTGCGCAATCACATCGAGAGCGTTCGATGAGTCGGCGCCGTGAACTGGTCATGAGCATCAGCCTGAATGCTCTGGAGCATTTGGGCATCAATCTGTACAGCAACATTCCGGCCGTTCTTTCTGAAATCGTCGCTAACGCATGGGATGCTGACGCACATAGGGTAACCATCACCATCGACAAGGCAGCCGAGAGCATTACGATTGAGGACGACGGCTCAGGAATGAATCGAAACGGGGTGATTGATAGATTCCTAACCGTTGGATTCAAACGCCGCGACGAAATGGGAGAGAAAACTCCCGAGGGCCGCGATCCGATGGGGAGGAAAGGCATCGGCAAGCTCTCCATATTTTCCGTCGCGCAGATTGCCGAGGTATACACATCGCTCGACGGGGAACGCACGGCGTTCAAGATGGATCGGGACATCATACGCAAGGCGATATCTGGAAAGACCAAACAGCTTTACAAACCGGAGGAGCTTACCGAGTGGCCGAAGGCGCTCACGAAGGGAACTCGGATCGTACTTTCGGGACTTTCCAGGACGCTTTCGGGAATGACCATAGAAGGTCTCAAGCGACGCGTTTCTCGGCGGTTCTCCATCATTGGCCAGAAGTTCGAATTCATCGTGAAAGTGAATGGTGAGGAAATCGGTCCGGACGATCGGGGCTATCACAACGCTATCGAGTATCTTTGGACATACGGGAATCAGACAGACTTCAAGAAGTCATGTAAGCATCTCGCTCGGCCAGCGGACGAACGGCTTCCGGCTATCAAGGCTGAGTTGAAGAAAGCGGGGATCAGTTTGTCCGGGTGGATCGGCACAGTTTCCAGTCCAAGCCAACTAAAGGACGAGGAAGGTGACAATCTCAATCGTCTCGCTGTCTTCATGCGAGGCAAGATGGCCCAAGAAGACATTCTCGACGACTTCGGTCAGAAGGAAATTTACGCAGACTATGTCGTCGGCGAGTTGCATTGCGAAGAACTCGACGTCGATGATCAGGGCGACATCGCCACTAGCAGTCGGCAAGCGTTGCGGCAGGACGATCCTCGATTCGAAGCGCTCAGAAAGATCGTGCTATCCGAGCTTCGACATATCGCCAGTAAATGGAGCGATTTCCGTCGATCCGACGGTGCAAAAGTGGCCATGGCGGTTCCTGCGGTCTCCGAATGGTTGCAGAATCTAAAAGGCGACACGAAGAAGAAGGCTGAACGCTGGATCGGACGGCTGAATACGATTCGCTCCGGGGATGAGTCCGACAAAAAGGAATTGTTGAAGGCCTCCATTCTTGCGTTCGAAAGTTATCGGCGTAAGGAGGAACTGGATCGGTTGGAGCAAATACAGGATGAGAGTCTCGATCAGATCCTCGACATTTTCCGAAACATCGACGATCTGGAACTGAGTTACTACGGGCAGATAGTTAAACTCAGGGTGAACGTCATCAAGACGCTTCAGGAAAAGCTCAAGCAAAACGAAAAGGAATTGGCCCTCAGGGATTACATATTCAATCATCTTTGGCTCCTTGATCCTGGATGGGAGCGAGTCAAAGGAAGCGAGCATGCCGAGACCAAGGTCAACAACTTCTTGAAGTCAAACTCTTCAAGCCTGACTCCAAAGGAAAAGAAAGCTCGAATCGATATCGGCTACCGAACTGCGAGTGGTAGGCATGTAATCGTCGAGTTGAAACGGGCGTCCATCGCAGTCCCCCTGGACGATTTGACCAAGCAGATTCGTAAATATCGCGACGGGGCCAAGAAGATTCTCGAAAAGACGACCTACAAAAATTGGCCGATAGAGATCATTTGCCTGGTCGGTAAGCCGCCGCCAGAGTGGGACGATGCCGGTGGGACCGGACCAAAGGGCGTGCAAGATAGCCTCAAGACGGTCGATGCCAGAATCGTGTTCTACGATGAGCTGCTGACCAACGCACAGCAGGCTTACGCTGACTACCTTGAGCAACACATCAAGGTAGACAAGCTTTGGGGGGTCTTCGAGGCGATTGATGATTTCGCGCCACCGCCGAAATCCTGACACGCATGCAGATACGGACCCGATTCGCAGCGAGATAATGCGAGCGGTTCGACGTTCCGACACGAAGCCAGAAATGATGGTCCGGAAGCTACTGCACGGACTTGGAGTCCGCTTTCGGCTGCATCGTAAGGATCTGCCCGGCACTCCAGACGTCGTCCTGCCGAAATATCGCACTGTAGTCTTCGTTCACGGATGTTTCTGGCATCGCCATGGCGATTGCCCGAAGACGACTATGCCTAAGACGAGAATGGACTTTTGGCAGGAAAAGTTCGATCGGAATGTGGAGCGAGATCGCCATAATATTGATTTACTCGTCAAATCTGGATGGAGGGTGGTGATCATCTGGGAATGCGAAACTGAGAGGCCGATCGAATTGGTGAAAAAGCTTCGTGTTCTCCGAAGCTGGGCCTGCTAGATCAGGGGAGATTCGCGTCGAATCGCGGTTCGACTGCGGCTGCGCGGACTCCAGGCCAAAACCAGACCTGGCTCGAAGGCGATCGCATTTGCGGATTGTCTAGGTTCAGACCGGCGGCGCCCGCGCTGCCGGGCGCTGCGGGATACTGGCGCCTCTTAATTAATTTCCGAAGAGGACTTCAGGATGCTGTTCGAAGCACTGCAGCTGCGCGCGCTGCGCCTGCGCAATCGTGTCGTCGTATCACCGATGTGCCAATACTCGGCCGACGATGGTTTCCCGACGCATTGGCACCTGGTCCATCTGGGCAGTCGCGCGATCGGCGGTGCTGGGCTGGTCATCGTCGAAGCCACCGCGGTCAGCGCCGACGGGCGTATCTCGCCGGGCGATGCCGGTATTTACCACGACGCGCATGTCGAGGCCTGGGCGCCGATCGCACGCTTCATCAGTGCTGCAGGTGCGATCGCCGACATGCAGCTTGCGCACGCCGGGCGCAAGGCCAGCACCGACTTGCCTTGGAAAGGCGGGCAGTCCTTGAGTCCGCAACAAGGCGGTTGGCGGCCGATCGTGGCGCCGAGCGCAATTGCTTTCGACGAGCGCTCGATCGAACCGCATGCTTTGAGCATCGACGGCATCCGCGCCATCGTTGCCGACTTCCGCAACAGTGCGCAGCGTGCGCGCGACGCCGGTTTCGAGTTGATCGAGCTGCATGGCGCGCACGGTTATCTGCTGCATGAGTTCCTGTCGCCGCTGTCGAATTATCGCGACGATCAATACGGCGGCAGCTTCGACAATCGCACCCGCTTCCTACGTGAAGTGGTCGGCGCGGTGCGCGAGGTCTGGCCCGAGCGTCTGCCTCTGTTCGTCCGCATTTCAGCGACCGATTGGGCGGAAGCCGGCGGCGCTTGGGATATCGAGCAGAGCGTCGAGCTGGCGCGGCAATTGAAGCCGCTCGGCGTCGATCTGATCGACGTCTCCTCCGGCGGGAGTCTGCCGCGCGTGAAGATTCCGGTCGGGCCGGGATTCCAGGTGCCGTTCGCGGCGCGGATACGGCGCGAGGCGAATATCGCCACCGGCGCGGTCGGCGTGATCACCGAGCCGGCGCAGGCAGCGCAGATTGTGCAAGACGGCGAGGCCGATCTGGTGCTGCTGGCGCGTGAATTTCTGCGCGATCCCTACTGGACTTATCACGCGGCGCGCAAGCTCGGCATCGACCTTCCGGTCCCGCAGCAGTATCAGCGCGCCTGGTAACCGGGCTTAGTAGCGCAGCAGGATGGTGCCCCAGGTCATGCCGCCACCGACGCCCTGCAGCATCACCAGCTGGTCGCGCTTGATGCGCTGGTCGCGGACTGCGGCATCGAGCGCCAGCGGCACCGATGCAGCAGATGTATTGCCGTGACGCGCGACGGTGGTGACGACGCGTTCGCGCGGCACGCCGACTTTGTCGGCAATCGAATTGATGATGCGGATGTTGGCCTGATGCGGCACGAACCAATCGAGCTGCGCGGCAGTGAGTCCGGTCGCGGTGAGCGCTTCCTGGGCGCTGTCGTCGAGCGCACGCACTGCGGTGCGATAAACCGCCTGGCCGTCCATTTCCAGATAGGGATTGCCGCGAATCTTGCCGTGACTGATGCCGCCATCGACGCGCAGGATGCCCGACAGGCTGCCGTCCGCATGCAGATTGCTGGTCAGGATGCCGGGCGTTTCCGACTGTTTCAGCACCACCGCGCCAGCGCCGTCGCCGAACAATACGCAGGTGCGGCGATCGTTCCAGTCAAGCAGGCGCGAGAACACTTCCGCACCGACCACCAGCGCGCATTTGTGCGCACCGCTGGCGATGTACAGGTTCGCCGTGGACAGTGCATACATGAAGCCGGTGCAGACTGCCTGCACGTCGAACGCAGCGCCGCGCCTGACGCCGAGCTTGGACTGCAGCAGGCAGGCGGTGGACGGAAAAATCATGTCCGGCGTGGTGGTGGCGACGATGATCAGGTCGATATCGTCCGGCCCGACACCGGCGGATTCCATCGCTTTCAGGCTGGCCTGGTAGGCGAGGTCGCTGGTCATCTCGCCGTCGGCAGCGACGTGGCGCGCCTCGATGCCGGTGCGCGAGACGATCCATTCGTCGGTGGTGTCGATCTTCGATTCGAGATCGCGGTTGGTGACGACACGTTCGGGCAGGTAGCTGCCGGTGCCGATGATTCGGGAGTAGGCCATAGCGGGCGCTAGCTTAACCTGTCGCCGCCTGCGCTTGCGTGTTGACAACAGGCGGGAAATCTTTAGGGGTCCGTGCCAGCCCTCGCTGATGGTGCCTGGCCGCAACAGCGCGCTAAATCCCATAAGCGGACCACGCCTGAAACAAGCGCCTGGCAGCTCGTCTGAAAAGTGCTATCAGTTCCGTAGCAGGCCGCCAGGCGCGCAGAATCCCTGCGACCAGGAATCGGATTGTCGCCCGAGCGCGGTGTCGCGGAAACCGCGACGGTTTATGGAACCGGACCGATCTCGAGCGCCAGGCCGGCCAGCGTATCGCTGATCTGGATCTGGCACGACAAGCGCGAGGTTGAGCGTACCTCGACCAGTTCGCCGATGGCTTCCAGCATCATCTGCTCGTCTTCGCTTTTCGGCGGCAGCTTGTCAACCCAGTTTTGCGCCACGTAGACGTGACAGGTGCCGCAAGCGCAGGCGCCGCCGCAAGTGCCTTCGACGCCGGTACCGGCGTCGCGCAGGGTGTCCATCAGGGCGATGCCATTGCTTGCCTCGAGCCTGCGCTCGCTGCCATCGCGGCCGGTCACGCGCACTTCAGCCATTCAAACCGCTCCTACAGCGTGCGCCGCGCACAGGTAAAGAATATCGTGCGTGCAGGTCACGCCGCCAGAGTTTGCAGCAACGGAACTTCAGACTTTCGCCAACGTATCCGTATCCGCCGCCGTGTAGAACTGCTTGAACCATTTGCGGTACTGCAGGATCGGGCCGTCGCCGTCGCACAGCAGCGGATTCGGCCGATACTTCTTGTGGTTCCAGACGACGAAGTCGACGCTCTCGAAGCCGGCGCTCTCTTCGCCTTCGGCCGCGCCGATCATGTGATCGACGAGCTTTTTGGAGATGTGCAGTTCCTTGCTGCCTTCCGGATAGTCCTTGTAGCGGAAGCTCATGTTCATCTGGCTGCGTTCGGCGGTGATCGGCTGCGTGTACGAGATCATCGTCGAGCTGATGCCTTCCTGGGTGAACTGGAATACGTTCAGGCCCGGACCGTAACCGCGGCCGACGATGTAGCCGCTGGCCATGTTGATGTCGATGATGTGCTTCTCGAAGTTGACCACGGCCGGCGGAATGCCCGGTGCGCCGTGCAGGAACTTCAAGTGGGCGAAATCGACGCCGTTTTCAGCGATTTCCTGGATCGCGGTGTTGACCGGCCAGGTGCCGCGGCGCGTGCAGGCGTAGCCCGCATCTTCCATCTCCGGAATATGCGGCAGTTGCCAGCTCGGCGCTTCGCATTGGGGATCGAACCAGGCCCAGATCAGGCCGTATTTCTCGGTCATCGGCAGCGTGCGCAGAATCGCCTGCTTCTTGGTGACCGGCGGCATCACCTTGGCGTACGGAATCTGCTTGCAGAAACCGGCGGTGTCGTATTCCCAGTGATGGAACGGGCAGCGCAGGTTCTCGCCGACGACTTTGCCGCCGTGGCCCAGATGCGCGCCCAGATGCGGACAATATGGATCGGACAGGCCGACTTGGCCGCCTTCGGTGCGGAACAGCACCCATTCCTGGTCGAACAGATGCACATTGCGCAGCTCGCCGGGTTTCAGCGTGTCTGAGTAATCGACGAAGAACCAGCCCGTGGGAATTGGAAACGGGCAGCGTTCCAGCCCCTTCGAGTCGAGCAAAAGCCGCTGTAGCGTAATAGCGCCCATCTTCCGTCTCCTGATTTTCGGCGCGCTCTGGCGCTCGAAATATTCGCGATTTACGACCTGCGCATGATGCGCGCCGTGCGGCCAGCAAGCCTCACAAAAATGGGCCTTGCATTTGCGCGTGACTTGAGGCAGGGAATTCGTTTTCGCGCCGGCCCGGCCGCCGTCCGGCACCGTGGCCGAGCGTCGGTACGCGCTTCGCAAGTCGTTCAAGAGCGTCGCCTAAGCTCAGGTTTTTAGGTGTTGTGAGCTCGATCGCGCAGCGCGTCCATGCGCTGCGTGTAAGCTTGCCGCAACGCGAACACGGGGTTTAGATCATGCGCGCGCTGGGGAGAGTCATGCGGGCACTGCTTGCTGCAATTCAATTCGTCGGCCGTCAGTGCGGCCGCCTGCTGGGGTTCCTGTTCGGCCAACTGCAGTGGTCGCCACCGGCGTGGTTGCGCAACCTCGGCAATGCGCTCTACCGCGGCACTCGCAAACTCGCGCTGTGGCTGCGTACGCATCCGGCACGCGGTGCCGGCGTTGCGCTGCTGTTCATTGCCGTCGTCGCGGCGGGCATTTTCGGCTGGCGCTGGTACCAGCACCGGCCGAAACCGGTGGAAATCACCTTCACGATCGATGTCCCCGCGCTGACCTGCTACGCCTGCGATGCGCCGGCCAATTCGCCGAAGCCGCTGGTCGTGCATTTCTCCGGCTCGGTGGCGCCGCTCAGCAGCAGCGGCAAGAACGTCGAGCCGAACAAGGCCGGCATCGACGTGTCGCCGGCGATCGAAGGTATCTGGAGCTGGGCTGACGATCGCACGCTGAAGTTCCAGCCGGCGGCCGACTGGCCGGTGGCTCAGTCCTACGACATCTCCTTTTCCAGGCATGGATTCGCCGCTGCGCACGTGCGCTTAAAGGACTACGCGCTCGACTTCAAGACGCCGCCCTTCACCGCGACGCTCGACAGCACCGAGTTCTACCAGGACCCGGTCAATGCCAGCGACAAGAAGGTGCTGGTAACGGTCGCTTTCTCGCATCCGGTCGATAGCGCGGAGTTCTCCAATCGGGTCAAGCTGACGTTGTTCAACAAGCTCACCGACGCGCAAGAGGAAGAAGTCGGCAAGCCGGCGTTCACGGTCGAATACGACAAGCTCAAGCTCCATGCCTATGTGCATTCGGCGCAACTGGCGGTGCCGGCCAAGCAGGGCCGGCTGGCAGTGGAGATTGCTTCAGGCCTACGTGCGGCGCGCGGCGGCAACAAGACTGCGGAGCCGCTGAAGTCGAGCACGGTCGTGCCGGGCCAGTTCGCGCTGACCGTGGACAAGCTGCAGTTCGATATTGCGCGCGACCAGCACGACGATCCGCGCCAAATCCTGGTGCTGCATACCAGTTACTCGGTCACCGAAAAGGAAATCGGGACTAAGGTCGAAGCCTGGCTGCTGCCGCTGAAGACGCCAGATGCGAAGCGCCAGGCGCAGTGGGAGCACGATCACAAGAAACATCCGCTGCCGTTCGACTGGACCAGCGGCCAGAACATCACGCCGGACCTGTTGAAGTCGGCCGAGCCGCTGCCGCTGAGCTATACGCCGAACGAACAGGACCACGTCGAGGATCACAGCTTCGGCTATCAGGCCGAACCGGGGCGTTACGTCTACGTGCAGATCGACAAGGGCCTGCGTTCGTTCGGCGGCTACCAACTCGGCCAGTCGCTCACGCAGACCCTGCGCGTGCCGGAATTCCCGAAGGAACTACGCATCGCGCACGAAGGCTCGCTGCTGGCGATGTCGGGCTCGAAGAAGCTGACGGTGTTCTCGCGCGACGTGCCCGGCGTGCAGATCGAAATCGCGCGGCTGCTGCCGGACCAGTTGCAGCATCTGGTGTCGCAGACCAATGGCGAGTTCAACAAGCCCGAGTTCAGAACCGCCTGGAGTTTCGATGAAAGCAATATCACCGAGCGCTTCACCAAGGTGATCCGCCTGCCGAAGCTGAAGCCCGGAACGGCGCACTACGAGGCGATCGATCTCGGTGAATACCTAAACAAAGAAGGCAGCGATCGCCGCGGCGTATTCCTGCTGAAAGTGCAGGCCTATGATCCCGACACCAAAAAAGTGCTTGGTGCAGATTCCGGCGACGCTGAATCCTCGCCTGATACCGAAGCGAACGACGCTCCGGATCAGGCCGACGACGGCGAGGGAGACGGCGAGGCCGCGGCCTCGCCTGCATCCTGGGCGCAGGCCAGCGACAACCGCCTGGTGGTCGTCACCGATCTCGGCCTGCTGGTGAAGAAGACCATCGACGGTTCGCAGGATGTGTTCGTGCAATCGATCCATAGCGGCGAGCCGGTTGCCGGCGTCAGCCTGTCGGTGATGGGCAAGAACGGTGAAGCGCTGCAGACGCAGACCACCGACGTCGACGGTCACGCCCGCTTCGCCGACCTGAAGAGCTTCAAGCGCGAACACGAGCCGGTGCTGTATCTGGCGCGCAAGGGCGACGACAGCAGCTTCCTGCCGATCGGTCGCTACGATCGCGACCTCGATCTGTCGCGCTTCGACATCGGCGGCGTGCGCAATTCGGCCGACAGCGGACGCCTCAGCGCGTTCCTGTTCTCGGATCGCGGCATCTATCGTCCGGGCGACGAAATCCGGCTCGGCGCGATCGTGAAGACGCAGGACTGGAGCCATACACTGAATGGCGTGCCGCTGCGCGTGCAGATCACCGACCCGCGCGGCAGCATCGTACGGCGCGAGTCGATCCGGTTGTCTGCGGCCGGCTTCGAGGACATCCGTTACAGCACGCGTGAGTCGTCACCGACTGGCGACTACGTCGTCACGCTGTCGATCATCAAGAGCGAAGGCCGCGAGGATGCGATCGGCTCGATCACCGTCAAGGTGCAAGAGTTCCAGCCGGATCGATTGCGCATGAGCGCGCATCTGTCGGCGGACAGCGCCACCGGCTGGGTGTCGCCGGAGCAGTTGAAGGCCAGTATCGATCTGCAGAACCTGTTTGGAACGGCAGCGGAGAATCGTCGCGTGACGGCGCAGATGACCTTGTCGCCGAGCTTCCCCGCGTTTAGCGCCTATCCAAACTTCCAGTTCCACGATCCACAGGCGGCGAAGGAAGGGTTCAGCGATCAACTGGCCGAGGCTAAGACCGACGACAAGGGCGCGGCCAGCTTCGATCTGAACCTGCAGCGCTTCACGCGCGCGACTTATCGCCTGCATTTCGTCGCCGAAGGCTTCGAGGCCGACGGCGGCCGCGGCGTCGCTGCCGAAGCTGCGCAACTCGTATCGAGTCTGCCGTATCTGGTCGGCTGGAAAGCCGATGGTGCTCTGGATTTTGTAGCACGCGACGCGCAACGCACTGTCGATCTGGTCGCGATCGACAGCCAAGCGAAGAAAATCGAGGTCAAGGATCTCAAGCTGGTCAAGATCGAGCGCCGCTACGTGTCGGTGCTGACCAAGCTCGACAGCGGTGTCTACAAGTACGTCTCCAAGCTGAAGGAGATCACGCTCGGCGAAGACGCGTACCCGCTGCCGGCGAGCGGCACCAAGCTGGCGCTCGATACGCATACGCCCGGAAGCTTCAGTGTTGTGCTGCAGGATGGTGCCGGGCAGCAGTACGCACGCATCGATTACAGCGTTGCCGGCGAAGCCAATCTGGCCGGACGGCTCGACAAGAACGCCGAACTGCAGCTGATTCTGAACGCCAAGGATTACGCACCCGGCGACGACATCGCGATCCAGGTGCTGGCGCCGTACACCGGTTCTGGCCTGATCACGATCGAGCGCGACAAGGTCTACGCCTACAAGTGGTTCAAGGCGACGACGACCAGTTCGGTGCAGCACATCAAGCTGCCTGCCGGCATCGACGGCAATGCCTATGTCAGCGTCAGCTTCATCCGCGATCCGGCTTCGGACGAGATCTACACCAGCCCACTATCGTATGGCGTGCAGCCGTTCTCGGTGGCGCTGGATCATCGCACCGCGCAGGTCACGCTCGACAAGCCCGAGCTGGTCAAGCCCGGCCAGCGATTGGTGATTCACTACAAGACCGATAGACCTACGCGCATCGTCATCTTCGCGATCGACGAAGGCATCCTGCAGGTGGCGCGCTACAAGACGCCGGCACCGCTGGCGTACTTCTTCCAGAAGCATTCGCTCGACGTGCGCACCTCACAGATCCTCGACCAGATCCTGCCGGAGTTCATGCACGACGCAAACCTGGCCGCACCGGGCGGCGACGCCGAGGGCGCGCTCGGCCGCCATCTGAATCCGTTCAAGCGCAAGACCGACAAGCCGGTGGCGTACTGGTCCGGCATCGTCGACGCCGATACGACGCTGCGCGAAGTCGACTACGAAGTGCCGGATTATTTCAACGGCAGTCTGCGCGTGATGGCGGTTGCGGTAGCGGACGGTGCGGTCGGTGTCGCCGAAGGCAAGACCACCGTGCGCGGTGACTTCGTGCTGTCGCCGAATGCACCGACCACGGTGACGCCGGGCGACGAGTTCGACGTCAGCGTCGGTGTCGCCAACAACGTCAAGGGCAGCGGTGCAGAAGCGCCGGTTGTGATCAGCGTCGATCCGTCGTCGCAAGTCGAGATCGTCGGCGATAGGCAGCAGACGGTGAAGATCACCGAAATGCACGAAGGCGTCGCACATTTCCGTGTGCGCGCGCGCGATGAACTCGGCTCGGCGACGCTGCAGTTCAAGGCGGCATTGAACGACAAGAGCACGCAACTGGCGACGACACTGTCGGTGCGGCCGGCGATGCCGTATCGAACCGAGCTGACGGTCGGCAGCTTCACCCGCAGCGGCCAGGACATCGCAATCGACCGCAGTCTGTATCCGCAGTACCGCAAGCTCGAAGCGGGCGTTTCGGTGCTGCCGCTCGGACTCGCACACGGACTGGTCAGCTATCTCGGCAACTATGCCTACGACTGCACCGAGCAGCTCGCCAGCATGGCGATGCCGGCAATCGTGCTCGGCAATCGTCCGGAGTTCGGCTACGTCAGGACGCAGAAAGGCGCTGACCTCGCCGGACTGGTCGATGAACTGCGCGCGCGCCAGACCAACGAAGGTGCGTATCGCTACTGGCCGGGTCAAAGCGGCGTGGTCGAATTCGTGTCGCTGTATGCGCAGCAGGCGCTGCTCGAAGCGAACGAACGCGGCCAGAGCGTGCCGCACGATCTGATCGAGCATGGCAACGACTACCTGCATCAACTCGCCGCGCGTGACGGCAACAACCTGGGCGAGGAGCGCGACACGGCATACGCGATCTATCTGCTGACGCGCCAGGGCAATGTCATGGCCAACGAAGCCGCGGCGCTGCAGGGCCGGCTCGACGAACGCTACAAGGACTGGCCGCAGGACATCACCGCTGCGTACCTCGCGTCGGCGTACCAGCTGATGAAGCAGCAGCGGCTCGCCGACAAGACTATCGCCAAGGTCAAGCTTGGGGCATTGCAGTCTTACGATGCCTATCACTCGCCGATGGCGGTCGATGCCGAGCTGCTGTATCTGCTCGCGCGTCACTTCCCCGAACGCACCAAGGCGCTGCCGGCCGACTTCCTCGATACGCTGGTGAAGCGCCTCGGACAGGGCGAGTTCTACTCGCTGTCCGCTGCGGAAGTGATTCTGGCGCTCGACCAGTACGCGAATACCGTCGGCACGGCAGCGGCCGGCAAGCTGTCGATTTCGGAAGTCCTGAAGGACGGCAGCGCGCGCGCACTGGGCTTGCCGGATTCGGTGCTGCCGAAGACCGCCTTCACCGAGCAAGCCGCTGGTTTGCGTTTCGGCAACGACGCCGATGTGCGCGCGTTCTATGAAGTCGACCAATCCGGTTTCGACCGCAAGCCGCCACTGAAAGCGATCAGCAAGGGTTTCGAGATCGTGCGCGAATACACCGACACCAGCGGCAAGCCGGCGACGACGGTCAAGCTCGGCGAGGAACTGGAGGTGCATGTGAAGTTCCGCGCAACCGACGACAAGCCGTTCACCAACGGCGTGCTGGTCGATCTGCTGCCGGGCGGATTCGAGATCGTGTTGCCGCGCACCGAGCCGCAGCAGCAGGCCTTGCAGAGTGCTTCCGCCAATGGCGCAATTGCCGAAGGCACGGAAGGCGAAGGCGAGGCTGCCGCAGGCGAAGCAGCATTCGATTGCGGCTGTGCGTTCTTCTGGTATCACCCGCCGCATTTCCCCGACTACGCCGATCTGCGCGAGGATCGCGTCGTCGCCTATGGCGGTATCAGCACCGACGTGCAGGAGCTGCGCTACCGCATCAAAGCGACCAATGTCGGCACCTTCAACCTGCCGCCGGCCTACGGTGAGGCGATGTACGACCGCAAGGTGCAGGCGCAGTCGCTGGCCGGCAGCATCACGGTGACCGCGCCTTGACGCGATGAACTGAGTGCGGGAGCGGCAGGTGAAACGGTGGCTGCGGCTGGTACTGGCAACGCTGTTGGTGTTGCTGGTGCTGGCCGCGCTGCGTTGCTTGCCGCATGCCAGCCTGCGCGCACAAGTGGCGAGTTCGACCGCGGTGTTCGACGCGAAAGATCGCCTGCTGCGACTGACATTGGCGAGCGATCAGCAATATCGGCTATGGACGCCGCTGGAACAGATCGCACCGAATTTCCGTGAAGCCCTGCTGTTGCACGAGGATCGCTGGTTCCGTTGGCATCCAGGCGTAAATCCGCAGGGTCTGCTGCGTGCCGCATTGGCGACTTATGGCGATGGTGCGCGTCAGGGCGGCTCGACCATCACGATGCAGCTGGCGCGGCTCAAATACGATCTGAATACGCGCACAAAGCTCGGCAAGCTGCGGCAAATCGCCTGTGCCTTGTGGCTCGAAGCGCGCTATTCGAAGCACGACATTGTCGAAACCGAAATCAATCTGCTGCCGTACGGCCAGAACATTCAAGGCGTCGGCGCGGCGAGCCTGGTCTACTTCGGCAAGACGCCGGACCAGCTGACGTTGGCCGAGTCGCTGGCATTGGTGCTGATTCCGCAATCGCCTGCTGCGCGTGCGCCGGATGGCGCGGAGCCCGCGAGCCTGCGCACCGCAAGGCTACGACTGTTTGCCGACTGGCTCGTGCAGCATCCGCAGGCGCGCAGCGTTGCCGAGCTGATGGCCGCGCCTTTGCATTTTCGTGCCCTGGAGCAGTTGCCATTCGCAGCACCGCATCTGAGCAATGCCTTGTTGGCGCAGGCCGGGCACGAGACCGCCATCCACACGACGCTTGATTCCGCGCTGCAGCGTCTGCTGGAAGAACGCATCCGCAGCTACGTCAAGCACGAATCGCGCATTGGCGTGGTCAATGCCAGTGCGATGCTGGTCGATACGCGCGATCTGTCGGTGAAGGCGCTGGTCGGTTCGGCTGACTTCTTCAACGATGCGATTGCCGGCCAGGTTAATGGTGGCTTCGCGAAACGTTCGCCGGGTTCTGCGTTGAAGCCATTCCTGTATGCACTGGCGATGGATCAGGGACTGATTCATCCGCTGTCGGTGCTGAAGGACGCGCCGACTGCATTCGGTCCGTTCGCGCCGGAAAACTTCGACGGCAACTTCGTCGGTCCGATCAGTGCGCACGACGCACTGATCCGCTCGCGCAATATTCCGGCGGTATCGCTCGCCGCGCGTTTGTCGCAACCGGATTTCTACGACTTCCTCAAGCTCGCCGGCATCTCGCAGCTAGCAAGTCGCGAGCACTACGGTCTGGCGCTGACGCTCGGCGGCGGCGAAGTGACGATGGAGGAAATGATCCGACTCTACGCAATGCTGGCGAACCGCGGCCTGCTGCGCGAACTGCGCTATCGGCGTGACGATCCGCCCGACGCCGGCGTGCGCCTGCTGTCGGAAGAAGCCAGCTTCATGGTGCGCGATATCCTCAAGGACAATCCGCGCCCGGACGAAGTCGCCGCACAAACTGCATCGCGCTTGCCGGTCGCATGGAAGACCGGCACGTCTTGGGGCTTTCGCGATGCCTGGACCGCTGGCTTGTTCGGTCCGTATGCGCTGGTGGTGTGGGTCGGCAATTTCGACGGCAGCGGCAATCCCGCCTTCGTCGGCGTGCAGGTGGCCGCGCCTCTGTTCTTCGAAATCGTCGACGCGATCGAAGCGCAGCAACCCAGCTTGAGCGAACCGGCGTGGCGTATTCCAGCGAACCTGGTGCGCGTCAAGGTCTGCACCGCGTCGGGCGATCTGCCGAACAGCGATTGCTCGCAGACCAGCAGCACCTGGTTCATTCCCGGCAAGTCGCCGATCCGGCTCAGCAGCGTGCATCGTCGCGTGTGGGTGAACCTGCAGACGGGGCGGCAGGCCTGTCCCGGCGATTCGCCAGCAAGCATCAAGAGCGAGGTCTACGAATTCTGGCCTTCGGATCTGCAGCGCCTATTCGCGCAGGCCGGCATGCCGCGGCGCCGGCCGCCGCTGGCGGGCAACTGCACGCAGGCGCTCAATGGCAGTGGCGTCCCACCAACGATCACCTCGCCGCTATCGGGCGCGACGTATACCTTGCGCGCTGCGCGCCTGGGCAAGGAAAGCGTGCCGCTGAGTGCGAACGCGGATGCCGATGTGCATGCGGTCTACTGGTTCGTCGGCGACAACTTCGTTGCGACCAGCACGCCGGGCACAACGCTGCAATGGGCGCCGCCAGGCAGCGGCCGCTACGTGCTCAGGGTCGTCGACGATCACGGCCGCGCGGATACGCGCGAATTGCGCGTGGAGCTGACGCAGTAGTCCGGCAGTGCGCGCGACTACATTTCAACAAAGCGTCACGCAGCAAGCGTCTCGTCCGTAAACGCATGCTGCGTCCTCGTCAGCGACGGCGTCCACTGTTGTGCGAGTGCCGGCAGTTGCACGCCCAACAGTGCATCGAGCTTCGCGCAATCGCGTTCGCCGCGAACCTGTGCGAACAGGGTAGTGGCTTGCGGATAATTGCGCGTCAGCAGCGCCAGCCATTGCTTCAGGCGTCCCGGTGCATATTGCGGGGCCATCTTGTAGCGCGACTGCCGCCAGAAGTTGCGCAGCAGCGGCAGCAGTTCGGTCCAGCTCATCGGTTCGATCTCGCGTTGCTCGCGTGCCGCGGCAATCTGTCTTGCCAGATCCGGTCGCGAGATCAGGCCACGGCCGAGCATGATGTCGTCGACGCCGCAGACCGCGTGGCAACGACGCCAGTCGTCGACGCTCCAGATTTCGCCATTGGCGTAGACCTGAACATTGACTGCGTCCTGCACGCGCGCGATCCATTCCCAATGCGCCGGCGGTTTGTAGCCGTCCATCTTGGTTCGTGCATGCACGACGATCTGCGCAGCGCCGCCGTCGGCCAGCGCGCGTGCGCAATCGAGTGCGCCGTCGGGACTGTCGTAGCCGAGCCGCATCTTCGCCGTTACCGGAACGTGCGCCGGCACCGCGCGGCGCACTGCGCGCACGATCGCGTGCAGCAGGTCCGGTTCCTTCAGCAGCACGGCACCGCCGCGCGAACGGTTCACCGTCTTCGCCGGGCAACCGAAATTCAGATCGATCACCGGTGCGCCGAGCGTGCAGGCGAGGGCCGCATTGTCGGCCAGGCAGGCGGGGTCGGAACCGAGCAGCTGCACGCGCATCGGCGTGCCGGCACGCGTGCGCGAACCGGTCGCGAGTTCAGGCGCGAACTTGCGGAAGTAGGCCGCCGGCAACAGGCGATCGTTAACGCGGATGAATTCGGTCACGCACCAGTCGATGCCGCCGACCTGGGTCAGCACATCGCGCAGGATGTCATCGACCAGGCCCTCCATCGGAGCCAGCGCAATCTGCATGCGAGAAGTCTCAGGTGTGCGCAACTAGCGTCGCGGCGAAGCCAATTGTAGTGGATGACAGGTCTTAAGCCCTTAAATCGGGCTCGCTTTCTGGGAGCGCCCGCCAGCCTCTCGCCTGCGTCGCTCGAGTCAGCGGACTCCGAAGGCTCATATCTCCTTCCTCGGTCGCTGACTCGAACGATGATGCAGCGATCAAATTTTTCCGAGCACGTCCTGATCGGCAACGTAGAACTGCCGGAACCACTGGCGGAATTGCAGGATCGGACCATCGCCGTCGCAGAGCAGGGGCTTG
>JAQGNU010000146.1 GCA_028291645.1 Nevskia sp. | reverse complement strand
GGCTCGGCGCGGCTGCAGCCGATATTTTTATGTCGTAGACGCTAGCCCCGGTGCCGACGCGCGGCATTGACCCGCGGGCGCATACTCTTGTCGCCACGGCGACCGCTCCGAGTCGTCACAGCGGCTACGCTTGAACGCCCACGCCCATTGTTGCCCGCGCTGCTCGCAAGCGCACGTTTCCGAACTATTCCGCAATGACTTCTAACGACGACCAAGTGCGACTGAGCGCGCTGCTGCGCAGCACGCTGCATGCGCTGCCGCAGGGTTTCAGCATCGGCCGCGGCTTGTGGAATCTGCTGTCGGTCTCGCTCACCAGCCGCGCGTCGATCGGCCTGCGGCTGGAACTGCTGGCGCGCAAGCAGCCGCGCAACACCGCGCTGCTGTTCGAGGACCGGCGCTGGACCTACGCGGAGTTCAATGCCTGGGCCAACCGCTGCGCTGCAGCCTTGCGCGCGCAAGGCGTCGGTCGCGGCCAGGTGGTCGGCATCCTGATGGAGAACCGTCCGGAAGTGCTGGCCTGCGTCGCGGCTTGCGTCAAGCTCGGCGGCATCGCTGCGATGCTGAATCACAATCAGCGCGGTGAAGCGCTGCAGCAGGCGATCAAACTCGCCAATCCGCGCGTGCTGGTGATCGGCTCGGAATGTCGCGAGGCGATCGAATCGACCGAGCTGAAGCCGGCCGTCAAACCCGATCCGCAGCACGCCTGCACTTACTTCTGGGATGGCGATGGCATCGTGCCGCGCGGCTACCGCCGGCTGAGTAACGATATCGCGCAGCAGTCCGACGCCAACCCGCCGGAGACGGTACAGCTGCTGGCGAGCGATGCGGCGTTTCACATCTACACCTCCGGCACCACCGGCATGCCGAAGGCCTCGGTGATGACGCATTACCGCTGGCTCAAGGGCATGGCGGGCTTGGGCCAGGCGGCGCTGCGGCTGCAGGCCGACGACGTGCTCTACTGCCCGCTGCCGCTGTATCACAACAATGCGCTGACGGTGTCCTGGGGCGCGGTGCTCGGCGCGGGTGCTGCGTTCGCACTCGGCCGCAAGTTCAGCGCCTCGCGCTTCTGGGACGAGATCCGCCGTTACGACGCCACCGCGTTCTGCTACATCGGCGAGCTGTGCCGCTATCTGCTGAATCGCCCGGAATCACCCAGCGATCGCGAACACCGTGTACGGCTGGCGGTCGGCAACGGCCTGCGGCCGGAACTGTGGGATCGTTTCCAGCAGCGCTTCGGCATCGCGCGCATCTGCGAGTTCTATGCCGCGAGCGAGAGCAACCTGGCGTTCGTCAATACGTTCGACATCGCGCGCACCGCCGGCTTCTGCCCGCTGCCGTTCGCGATCGTCGAATTCGATGCCGACAGCGAGCAGCCGCTGCGCGGCGCCGACGGGCTGATGCGCAAGGTCGCAGCCGGCGGCGTCGGCCTGCTGATCACCGAGATCGGCAAGCGCACGCCGTTCGACGGCTACACCGACGCCAAGGCCAGCGCAGCCAAACAGCTGCACGACGTATTCAAACGCGGCGACCTCTGGTTCAACACCGGCGATCTGGTGCGCGACCAGGGCTGGCGTCACATCCAGTTCGTCGACCGCATCGGCGACACCTTCCGCTGGAAAGGCGAGAACGTCGCCACCACCGAAGTCGAAGCCGCGCTCGATGCGTTTCCGCATGTCGAGCAGGCGGTGGTCTACGGCGTGCAGGTGCCGGCTGCGGACGGTCGTGCCGGCATGGCGGCGCTGAGCTGGCGCGATGGCGCGTTCGATGGTGCCGCACTGGCGCAGCACCTGCAGAAGTTGCTGCCGGCGTATGCAGTGCCGCTATTCATCCGGCTGCGCGCGCAGCAGGAACTCACCGGCACGTTCAAGTACCGCAAAGTCGAGCTGAAGCGCGAAGGCTTCGATCCTGCGCGCATCGATGAACCCTTGTACCTGCTGCGCGATCCCGCGCGCGGCTACGAACCGCTCACCGCTGCGCTGTACAGCGCGCTTTACGAACCTCCGCCTTAAACCCCGCAGTGACTTTGCGGACAGTGTTTGCCGCCCGCGCGGACACTTATTTTCCGGCTGCGTAGTGCCAAGCTGCGCGCCTCTCGCAAACCATCGGGTATCTTCGTGAAGGTCAAGATCGCCATCGAGCGCAGTCTGGTCGTGCCGGCGCCGTACCGGCAGATGACGCCGCTGCTGCAGGATCTGGAAGGCACCATCGGCCGTTTCCCGAAGCTGAAGAAGCTGACGCGTATCGGCGACAACCGTTATCTGTGGGACATGCACAGGATCGGATCAAGAATCGCCAACATCGCGCATGAAGTCAGCTACGCGGCGCACTATCACGTCGATCTGAACCGGGGCGTGGTCAGCTGGCAACCGCTGCCCGGCCACGGCAACGCGAGCATCGAAGGCAGTTTCAGATTCATTGGCGATGGCGACGAAACGCGGCTCGAATTCAAAGTGCAAGGCGAGTTGCGCGACGTGCCGGTGCCGCTGCTGTACCGTCCGATCGCGCCGGCCTTCATTCAAAACCGCTTCAGCACGCTGGTCGAGGTGTTTCTCGAACGCACCGGTGCAGCGGTCATCGGCGAACACGCGACCGCTGCGGTCGCCCAGCAACAGCGCGCCAACGGCAAGAGCAGCACTGAGGTGAAACGGTGAAGACGGCAGAAGCATTGATGGGGCGCGGCCTGCGCATATTGAATCGCTTCGCCGGTTCGTCGGCGATCGATCGGCTCGGTTTGCGCAAGTCGGTCGAGACCTTGCTGTTCCAGGGCAGCAAGAACGGTTTCCGCACTGCCGGCGCGGTTGCGCGCACGTTCGCGGCGACGCAGAAGCTGCTGCGGCCGGCGCGGCTGGCAAAGCCGCGCGGCGCCGAGCTGTTCGATCTGACGCCGACCGAGGAGCAGCAGATGCTGCGCGACGCGGTACTCGGCTTCGCCCTTGAGCAACTGCGTCCGGCCGCACTTGCCGCCGACACTGCCTGTGCTGCACCGGATTCGCTGCTGAAGCAGAGCGCCGAACTCGGCATCGCGCTGATGGGCGTGCCGGAGGAACTCGGCGGTGCCGGTGTTGATCGTTCGGCGATGACCAATGTGCTGGTCGCCGAAGCGATGGCGCAGGGCGATCTCGGCCTGGCGGTCGCCTGTCTCGCGCCCGCCGCGGTCAGCACCGCACTGGTGCTGTGGGGCGACGCAGCACAGCAGGCGAAGTATCTGCCGGCGTTTGTCGGCGACAGCCTGCCGGCCGCAGCACTCGCGCTGCAGGAGCCGCAGCCGCTGTTCGATCCGTTCGCGCTTGCGACAAAGGCGCGCAAGCAGGGCGATGGCTACGTCATCGACGGCATCAAGTCGCTGGTGCCGCGTGCGGCGGCTGCGGAGCTGTTCATCATCGCCGCCGAACTCGAAGGTAAAGGTCCGACACTGTTCATCGTCGAGTCGTCCAGCGCCGGCCTGTCGATCGAAGCCGAACCGGCGATGGGTCTGCGCGCCGCCGCGACCGGCCGCGTGATTCTGGAAGGCGTGCTGGTGCCGGCGGACGCGCTGCTCGGTGCTGCGGATGCCGCGGTCTATGCCGAGTGCGTGCAGCTGGCGCGTCTCGGCTGGTGTGCGCTCGCGGTCGGCACTGCGCAGGCGGCGCTCGACTATCTGATTCCCTACGTCAACGAGCGCATCGCGTTCGGCGAGCCGATCAGCCATCGCCAGGCGGTCGCGTTCAACATCGCCAACATCGCGATCGAACTCGAAGGCATGCGCCTGCTGACCTATCGCGCGGCGAGCCGTGCCGAACGCGGAACGCCGTTTGCACAGGACGCCGCACTCGCGCGCAAGCTCTGCGCGGACAAGGGCATGAGCATAGCCAGCGACGCCGTGCAGCTGCTCGGCGGCCACGGCTTCATCAAGGAACACCCGGCGGAGCGCTGGTATCGCGATCTGCGTGCGGTGGGCCTGATCGAAGGCGTGTTGCTGGTCTGACTTGATAGACCCTGGGGAACTGAAATGATCAATCTAGAAGCGCCAAAAAAATTCAGCGGACTGATTGCGCAGGCGCATCAGGTCGCCGCCGAAATCTTCCGGCCGATTTCGCGCAAGTACGACACTGCCGAACACGCCTATCCGAAAGAGCTCGACATGCTGGCCTCGCTGCTCGACGGCCTTAATGCCGCCGGCGGCAGCGGCGGTGCGGGTGCCACCGCGGTGCGCCGCGACACCTCGCCGAGCGATGGCGAGAATCGCAACGGCAGCAATATGTCGACCGTGCTCGGCGCGATCGAACTGTGCTGGGGCGATGTCGGCCTGCTGCTGTCGATGCCGCGGCAGGGCCTCGGCAATTCCGCGATTGCCAGTGTCGCCAACGAGGAACAGCTGGCGCGCTTCAAGGGTCGCTGGGCGGCGATGGCGATCACCGAACCGGGCTGCGGCTCGGATTCCGCCGCAATCCGCACGACCGCGGTGAAGGATGGCGACGACTACATTCTCAACGGCGAGAAGATTTATGTCACCGCCGGCGAGCGCGCCGAGCTGGTGGTGGTGTGGGCGACACTCGACCGCAACATCGGCCGCGCCGCGATCAAGTCGTTCGTGGTCGAAAAGAACACGCCGGGCTTCGAGCTGGTGCGGCTCGAACACAAGCTCGGCATCCGTGCTTCGGATACCGCAGCATTCGTGCTGAAGGACTGCCGCGTGCCGGCGAAGAACCTGCTCGGCGATGCGGAGATCAACGTCGAGAAAGGCTTTGCCGGCGTCATGCAGACTTTCGACAACACGCGGCCGCTGGTAGCCGCGATGGCGATCGGCCTGACCCGCGCCTGTCTCGAAGAAACGCGCAAGGCGCTGCAGCAAGCGGGCATCGTGATCGACTACCAGCGTCCGGCGCTGACGCAGAGTGCCGCCGCTGCCCAGTTCATCGCTATGGAAGCCGACTACGAGGCCGCGCGATTGCTGACTTTGCAGGCCGCGTGGATGGCCGACAACCGCAAACCGAATTCGCTGCAGGCCTCGATGGCGAAGGCGAAAGCCGGACGCACCTGCGTCGACGTTGCACTGAAGTGCGTCGAGCTGTGCGGCAGCCTCGGCTACGGCGAAGGCCAGCTGCTGGAGAAGTGGGCGCGCGACGCCAAGATCCTCGACATCTTCGAAGGCACGCAGCAGATTCAGGTGTTGATCATCGCGCGGCGTTTGCTGGGGAAGACTTCGGCGGAGTTGCGTTAAATGTGCGTAGGGTGGCTGGCGCGATAAAGCCGCGCCAGCCACGCTACGAGACGGATTCGCCGGCAGTCGCCTGCTTCGACATCTTTTTGAAGTAGTCGATGAGCCCGCGTGCGATCGGATCGTATGGTTCTTTGACGATGCCCTGGTGAATATTGTCGAGGCCGCGGACAACCAGATAGACGCCGGCGGTCAGTAGAGCCAGCAGATACGCCGGACTTTCGAAGGCAGGTGCGGTGTCGCCCGCAACCCGCATTGCGGCGATGGCAAGACCGACCATGACTTCGGTCAGCCCATACAGGCTGCGCAGATACAATCGAAAGTAGAACAAGGCCAAGCCCGCTCCAAGCGTAGCCAGAATAGTGCCCGGAACGGTCAAGGCTCCGGACGACGACGAGGCCTTGAGCCAGACGCTGGCGTCCTTCAAAGCAGCGCCCAATGCGTAGTAGGCCGCCGCGGCGAGAAACAGCCCAACCGGGGCGAACAGCAGAATCACGACTTGTTCCAGCGATGGCCTGCGGAAGTCAGCATCTTTCCAGGCGATCAGCAGGCCGATCAGCAACAGGCCGCCGAGCGGTAGAGCGATATAGCTTGCGTAGCGTACGAAGTCCTGAGCCGTGCGCGTCTGAATCGCGTGGAAAATCCCCCAGAACATAAAGGGCGCTAGGACGACGTAGACGACTGGGTGAAGCTCAATTTCTGCGCGGGACTTGTCGTTTGCCATGAAGCGCTTCCCCCTGTTCGGCGAATCCGAGCCTGCACCAACACCGTTCGACCGTAATGATTCTGGCGCAGAGCCTCGACCGCTGACGGCTGCGTTTCATCTTCAAGCGCGGCGCGGTGGACTTCCAAGCAAGCTTTCAAACCCACAGCACTCGGGGTTTTCGCTTACTGCACCAGTTCAATCGCATGCCCATCTGGATCGCGCACCAGCAGCGCACGTCCGCCATCGCCCGGCAGTTGCACGATGCGCGGCGATACGAACGGCACTTCCGCATCGAACAGATTCTTCGATAGCGCCTCGAGATCGTCGACCTTGAATGTCAGCCGTGCATGCACGAGGTCGTTGCTGTGCGTTTGTGCAGACGCAGCGCGGCCATCGGCCGGCGCGCGATAGTCGAGCAGTTCGACGCCGGGACCATCCGCATCCGGCGGACGCAGGCCGGTGATGCGTACGGTAGCGTTGAAGGTGCCGTCGAGCGCGACCTGCGTTGGCCCTTCGATGAGGCTCTGATACGCTTGTTTCAAGCCGAGCAGTTGCGTGTAGAACGCGAGGCTGCGTTCGGTGCTGGCGATGCCGATGGCCGAATGATCGATGCCGAGAAATATCGGGTCGCCGGTGTGCGGCTGATGCCAGACGGCGCGTCCCTGGCCCTGCGGGAAGTACAGCAGTTCGAGCGGATGCCCGTCGGGATCGCGGAACTTGAACGCGCGTACTGCGCCGGTCTGTGGCGGCAGCGTCTGTGGTCCGCCCTGCGAGATCGATGCGAAATGCTGCTGGCGTAATTGCGCGTAGGCGTGGTCCATATCGCTGACGACAATCGCGAAGTGCTGGAACCAGCGATCCGGGCTGCGACTGTCCTTGGGATAAGGCTGGCCGCGCGGTGTGAACTGATCGAACTCGACCTCCTCGTCGCCGAGCCGCATCA
>JAQGNU010000126.1 GCA_028291645.1 Nevskia sp. | reverse complement strand
AATTGATTCTTTTTGAAATCAAATCCGATCTCGAACCGCGGAGAGTGTTGCGCCTTGCCCTTGGCCAAATCTTGGAATATGCCTTCCACCCCAATCACGAACACGTGCTGCCGATACGCTTGGTGGTTGTCGGCCGCTGTCCGCTGAATTTCGCTGACGCAAAATACCTACAGCGTCTGCAAATTGATTTTTCTCTACCGCTGGAATATCGGGTCATCGTCGTATAGAAAGCAAGCGTAGGGCGGGTTAGGCGCCAGCCGTAACCCGCCTTCCGAGTCGAGATTTCGTGCGCGGAGCGCACGCTACGCTTGTTTAACGTCTCGTTTCAACGAACCGTATTGCGGCACTGCGAAGTTCTCCTTTAGGACGCTAGCAATTGCTCCGTCTGCGCCCAAAGTTTCGTCTGGAGTTCCTGGTCCCCGCCTGGCGACGCCGGCGTGAGTGATTGGGCCTCCTTGACCGAGAAATATCCGCCCGTTGTCCCACGGAACTGTGGATCGGTGGCGAGGCGGACAATGATGCTCGTACCTCGTGCCGGATCGCCGACGTGAAGCGCTCTCAGCAAGCGTTCTAGTACAACAGCAGCGAAGCCAAGCTCACGGCCTAGTCCGGTGACGTTAAATCCTGGGTCAAGTGCATTGGCGCTTACTCCGGTGCCTGCGAGTCGCCGCGCAAGCTCTTGGGAAAACATGATGTCGAGCAACTTGGACTTCCCGTAAAGCAATGAAGAACCGCGAACAGTAAACTGCGATGTGTCCGTCAGGTCTTCCGGCAAGCTCAGCCTGCCGTGGCGACGGGATGCCTCCGACGCCACGGTCACCACGCGCGCTTCTCCGTGCGATTTCGCTGCTGCGAGCAATGGTGCGCGGAGGAGATGGGTGAGCAACCACGGCGCGAGATAGTTGACAGCAACCATGATTGGAAAGCCGTCGGCGGTGACCCTCTGCTTGAAAGCATGCAGGCCGGCGTTGTTGATGAGCACGTTGATGGACGGGTGAGCTGTCGCGATCTCGGTACCGACGCGACGCACTTCGTTCATGACCGATAGATCACCGAAAATTACATCGACCACGCATCGTGGTGCCGCCGTCTTGATAAGCGCGCGAACGCTTTCAGCTTTTGCCTTGTCGCGAGCTATCAATACAAGACGCGCGCCGCGTCGCGCGATTTCGATCGCCGCAAGGCGCCCAAGTCCGCTCGTGGCACCGGTGACGACAATGGTCGACGACTCAGACATCCGCTTCTCCTGCGGGTTTTATGTTGGCGGGAGGATTGCAGCAAGGGCGGGTTAGGCGCCAGCCGTAACCCGCCTTCCAAGATGCAAATTCACGGCTAGATGATTTCACAAACATAGGTTGATAGAGTCTAGTGGTCTAGTATGGAGTTTCCACCATGTCTGCGTCCGCCGAAACCCTTTTGCGCCAAGCGCTACAGCTGCCGTCGGGTGATCGCGCGGCCTTAGTGGAAGGCCTCATCGTCAGTCTCGACAAGCCCGATCCTGCGCTTCGATAGGGGGTTATACGTGGGCGAACCAAAGCCATCTTGGACATCGGGACTCAAAGACTTGTCGAGTTTTTTACGAGACCTGACTTTGACGGCCGTGCTCCTGATTTGTGTATTTCATCCGGAGAGCATCGCAAGGTTTCTTGATCGTAGCGACCTGGGCAAGCTTTCTGCTTTTGGCATTTCGGTAGAGCGGAAAGCCTCCGAAATAAAACTGGCCTCTGCCTTGCAGACGGTCAACGAGATTCCGCGCGCCGACAACAAACCGCTCGAACTGGAAACGCAGCCAGTCAATCCAGCTGTGCTGCAGAGCGTGGTCGAAGCGTCGGCAATCTCGCCCGACCTCGTTCCTTCATCGGGCTGGGTTTTTCTCGGCCGGGTTAAAAGCAACCAGCGCGAGTGGGAAGATACGCCTGTCACCACGATTGAGCGGGTAGCGCTACCCATCCAATCGGGAAGCGTGGTGACGATTACGGATGACGCTTATCTGCGAGCAGACGTGCCCGCTTCCGAATACAAGTCATCTGGAAAGGTCATCTCTGTTGCCCGGGTCGGCAGCAAGTTCGAAATCGAACGCATAGAGCCTAAATCAGCCAAAATCGGCGGCTTTTATCTGTGGGCAAAGGTCCACGAATTGTCGAAGCGCTAGCTTGACTGAAGCTTGGGTTTTCGTACTCAGCTGAGTTTGCGCGCGACCCCAACCGGCAAGTTCTTGACACGCCGCATCTCGTCGCTGTCGAGCAGTGTCGGATCGGCGTAGCAGGCGAGTGCGAAGTCGATCGCATCCGCACCCCAGAATAATTCACCATCGATTGCCAGTGTCGGCACGCCGAAGACGCCGCGTGCAATCGCCTGATCGGTCTCGCTGCGCAGTGCATCTTTCAGGCGCTGCTCCGCGAGTTGCGCGGGATCGATCTGCAGCCGCTGCGCAAGCTCCACTACCAAGGTCGGATCGGTGGCATCGGCACCGGTGGTCCAGATCGCTTCAAAAATCGTATGTAGCGCGAGCGGCGTGCAATCAGCCGCAATTGCTAGCCGCAAGTAGGACACCGGGTTGAACGGATGCGAGGCCGGTGCCTTGAACGGAATGCCGTGCTGCTGCGCGAACCAGACGCACCAGCGATAGGTCCACTCGCGCTTGCCGGCGATTTCCGCCGGGCCTTTCTGGCCCCAGTGATTCAGCAGTCCGGCGAACAGGATCGGATGAACGCGCAAGGCGGTCTTCGATGCCATTTCGTCGAGCCGCAGCGAAGCGAAATAGGCGAACGGCGAAGTGAAGTCGAAGTACCAGTCGGCGCTGCGCATGAGCGGGTGTTCCTCGAAGTCGTGGTGTCGCCGACTCTAACGACTGTGGTGTTCCGCTGGCAACGCCGCACGGCTGGCAGCGATAGTGCCTTGTTTGTCTGCGGCTTCGTTCGAAGCGCTTCGAAAGGCGATGCAGCGTCGCGTGTTCCAGACCGATCGAACGAAATCGCGCGGAACCGGTCGAACAGCGGTGAGCGTCGACATGTGACAGCAGCACGGCGCAGCATCGTGCTGTCGTCGGCGCATCGCTCTCGCGGGTCGGTGTCTTGACGGCCTCTACGAAAAACGTGAGCGAAGATAAAACAATAAGGAGTTGCTCGGGTGAGAACGCGATCTGCAGCAGCCACGTTGCCGGAGCTTCGCTTGTCCGCACTGGACCTCTTCCCGATTCTGATCGGATGCGCTTGCCTCGCATTCATTCCAGGCGTAGGCGCTGACGATCCGAAACTCGACACACCCGCGCAGAAGGAGGCGCCGACGGCATTTGCCGCGAAGGAACCCAAGCCGGTGCTGCAGTGGGGCAAGGGCAACGATAAGAGTTACGTCATCCCGGCTGCGGAGATCCTCAGCTTCGAATATCTGCTGAACCGGATCGATCACTACTTCGTCGATTCGAGCACCTATGGTTCGCCGACTTCCAATCTCGCGCAGAACCTCAACCGCAAGTGGATCGTCGACAACGACAAGTTCGCGACCAACCAGTTCCTGCATCCCTATCAGGGCGCGATGTATCAGGGCTTCGCGCGCTCGGCCGGTTTGAGCTTTTGGGAATCGAGTGCTTACACGTTGGCGGGCAGCGCGTTGTGGGAAGAGGCCGGCGAGCACACCAAGCCTTCGATCAACGATCAGGTGGCGAGCGGTATCAGCGGCAACCTGCTCGGCGAGCCGTTGTTCCGCCTCGCCAGCCTGCTGCTGGAAAGCGGCGGTGACGGCGATCCGGGCGTCTGGCGTGAACTCGGCGCGGCAGCCATCTCGCCGGCCACCGGCCTCAACCGGCTCGCCTTCGGCAACCGCTTCGGCGGCGTCTTCCGCAGTCACGATCCGGCGGTATTCACGCGTGTCGATCTCGGTGCGACGGTGAACACGCATTTCAGCTCCAACGTCAACGTCAACACCGATCCGATCGGTCCGCCAGCTGAGCAGACCTTGAAGAAAAATGAAGCCAGCGCCGATCTCACGGTGGGCTACGGCCTGCCCGGCAAGCCGGGCTATACCTACACGCGGCCGTTCGATTACTTCTCCTTCGAGTTCAAAGCCTCGACCAGCAACAGCTTCGAGAATGTGTTCAGCAACGGTTTGCTGTACGGCACCGATTACGAAATCGGCAAGAGCTATCGCGGCATCTGGGGTCTCTATGGCACTTACTCGTATGTCGAGCCACAGATTTTCAAGGTGTCGACCACGGCCGCTTCGCTTGGTACCACCGGCCAGTGGTGGCTGTCGCGGACGATCGCGCTGCAGGGCAGCACCTTAGGCGGCGTCGGTTACGGCGGTGGCGGTGTCGTCCATGGTGCCGGCATCGCGCCGCCCGGCGCCAACGGCGATGGGCAGCGCGACTACCATTACGGCATTGCGCCGCAGGGCTTGATCGCTTTGCGTCTCGTGCTTGGCGATCGCGTGTCGATCGACACCACCGCGCGCGACTACTACATCAGCGGTCTCGCTTCGACCGAACACGGCGGTTCGGAGAACATCATCCGCGCCGATATCGGGATGACGCTGCGCGTCTACAACCTGCATGGCCTGACGCTGCGCTACTCCGAATCGCGGCGCGACGGGCGCTACTCGGATCGGCCGGCTTCGCACCAGAAAGTCGGCGCGTTCAGCATCGGCTACACGCTGCTCGGCCAGAGCCATTTAGGCACGGTGGACTGGCGTCCGGCAAAGGACGGCGGCCCGGAGCCTGGGCTGTAACGCCGTGGATGCCAGGAATTAAACCCATCCACACCGGATGCCTGATTGCCGCTAGCTCGCGCCGGTCATTTTGCACCGCGCGTGCAATAGTTCAATACTCTTGAAGTACGGCACTCAGGCGCCTAACATGCAGGGCAATGGCGCGCCCCTTCCAGCATCCTTCGGCAAAAGATCTCACGATCGACGGCGTCTTGTATGCCTTGTCCGATCCGGTTCGCCGCGGCATCGTCGCCAAGCTGATCGATTGCAATGGCATGAGTTGTAGTCAGGCTTGTGAAGATCTGCCGGCATCGACGGTGTCGTTTCATCACAAGATTCTGCGCGATACCGGCCTGATCCGATCGGAGAAGAGGGGCGTCGAAGTGATCAACATCGTGCGCAAGGCCGAGCTTGAAAAGCGTTTCCCCGGCCTGCTCGCAGCCATTCTGAGCAATCATAAATCTCCCTCGAAATCCCCCGGCAGCAACAAGTAAGGAGTGGTAATGGAATACAGACAACTGGGCCGTTCCGGCCTCAAAGTCCCAGTGCTGAATTTTGGTACCGGCACTTTTGGCGGCGTCGGCGAGCTGTTCTCGAAGTGGGGCGCTACCGACGTCCAGGAAGCCACGCGGCTGATCGACGTCTGCCTCGAAGCCGGCATCAATTTCTTCGATACCGCCAACATCTATTCGAGCGGCGCTTCGGAAGAAATCTTCGGTCAGGCGATCAAGGGACGTCGCGATGAGGTGCTGATCTCGACCAAGGCGACGTTTCCCACCGGCACCGGTCCGAACGACAAGGGCTCGTCGCGTCATCACCTGGTCAAGGCCGCCGAAGACAGCTTGCGGCGCCTCGGCACCGATCACATCGATCTGTACTTCATGCACGGTTTCGATGCGCTGACGCCGGTCGAGGAAACGCTCAGCGCACTCGACAACCTGATCCAGAGCGGCAAGGTGCGCTACATCGGCTGCTCGAATTTCTCCGGCTGGCACGTGATGAAGTCGCTTGCGACTTCGGAGCGCTACGGCCTCGGCCGCTACGTCAGCTATCAGGGTTATTACTCGCTGATCGGCCGCGATTACGAATGGGAGCTGATGCCGCTGGCGCTCGATCAAGGTCTCGGCACGATGGTCTGGAGTCCGCTGGGCTGGGGCCGTCTGACCGGCAAGCTCCGTCGCGGCCAGGCGGTCGGTGCCGGTCGCATCCAGCAGGGTGGTGCGATGGGCGGTCCGGAAGTTGACGATGAATATCTATACACGGTGGTCGATGCGCTCGACCTCGTCGCGCAGGAAACCGGCAAGAGCGTACCGCAGGTGGCGCTGAACTGGCTGCTGCAGCGGCCGACCGTGTCAAACATCGTCATCGGCGCACGCAACGAGGAGCAGCTGCGGCAGAATCTCGGCGCGCTCGGCTGGAATCTGAGCGTGGAGCAGGTCGCCAAGCTCGACGCGGCGAGCCATCGCACGCCGATCTATCCGTACTGGCACCAGCGCGATTTCGACGAGCGCAATCCGAAGCCGACGCAGTGGTGAATGCTGCTTAGTACCGCAGTCGGTTGAAGCGCAGCGGAGTGTGCGCCCCACGCTCCGCTATGCCGCTTCGACCTGCGCGTTGCGACTCATCACCAGCGCGCAGGTCTGGCCGACGTCGAGCACGCGCATCGTGCGTCCGGCGCCGAGCCACAACGCGCAGCACAGTGCGAGATCGACGATCTCGGCGTCGCTGAAGTGCTGGCGATGACGCGCCCAGAAGCTCTGGTCTTCGCGCAGACGCACATGATCCAGTGCGATGCCTTCCGCATATTCGGCCGCCAGGCGCTCGCGTTCGCTGTAGATCGACGCGGTGCGCCATTCGAGGACGTGCCGATAGAACGCCGCGTCGAGCCCGGCTTCTTCGCCTTGTTCGTAGCGCGCGTTGCGGCAGACTTCGCATTCGTTCGCCAGCGCGATGCGCATGCGCGCGATTTCCTTCACGCGCAGCGGCAGCTGCGATTTGCCGTAGACCGCATCGCTCAGCGCGATCAGGCCCGGCGCCATGTCGGGACGCAGCGACATCCAGCTGCCGAGATCGTCTTCGACCTTGATGTTGGGCATTGCGGTTCTCCTCCGTTGTCTGTAATCAGATCTGGCTTATTGATCGCGCCACAAGCATAGCCGCGAAATTATTGCGCTCGCAAAACGTTGTTGGACGGCACCTGCTTGGATCATTGTTTATCAGCCCAAGCCTGGGTGTCGGAAAACAGTCGCGACGATACGCCGGCGTTGCCACTGTCTGCGCTGGGCTTTGCAATCGCGCAAGCCCGGTAGTAGTGACCGCCGGAAAGTTCCGCAGCGCTTGCGCAATAGACCTGCGTCTGTGCGCCTTCTTCGGGTGTCAGCAGAAAGAAGGCTTCGACCGGCGCGAAGGTTTTGCGCAGGCGTTCGAGCAGTGGGTTTCCACTCAATCCTTTATCGGCGATGTTGGTGAAAACCGCACCTGGATGCAGGCAATAGGCTTGCAGCCGGTCGGTCGATGCGTGGCGCCGTTGCAGTTCGAAGCTTGCATGCACCAGCGCCAGCTTGGAGTTGCCATAGGCGACCCAGGAGTTGTAAGGCTGCAGCGATTCGAACAGGCCCGCGTTGCTGCCCTTGCTGTGCAGCTGCGAGACGACGTTGACGATGCGCGCATCGCCGCCGCTACGGCCGGTCGCCCGCAGCAAGGGCAACAGGCGCAGCGTCAGGTGCATGGTGCCAAGATAATTGGTGCGCCAATGCAGCTCGTGGCCGTCGGGCGTCAGTCGCGGCTGTTGCCATTGCGATAGCAGATCGAGATGGATGCCCGCGTTGTTGACC
>JAQGNU010000113.1 GCA_028291645.1 Nevskia sp. | reverse complement strand
CCGTTTTCAGTGGTGGCGCTAACGCGGCCGGCATCGATGTTGCCGGCGACGAGATCGCTGGTGGCACTGAGGACGACCGCCTGCGCAGCGCTCAGATCGCCGGCATCGATGGTGGTGCCGCTCAGTGCGACGCCGCCGGCGGTCGAGGTCAGCGTGCCGACCGTCACCGCGTTGGCCGCGCGCAAGTCGATGCTGCCGACGTTGCTGAAGTCGCTTGAGGTGACGTTGCCGGCGAGCGCATCGACCAGCAGCGTGCCGCTGCTGGCCAGACCGAAGTCGTCGACATTGAGATCGCCGCTGCGCGCGGTGATCGCGATGCTGGCGGCACTGACATCGAGCCCGCTGGTGGGATACGGCGAAAAATCTTCGCTTTGCGCCAGTGCGATCGGCGGGCTGCTTTGCAGCGGATGCGAAAACTGGTTTTCCTCGCCCGGAAAGCTGTTGTTGAAGGAACTCGCGCTGATGGAAAAATCGCCGCTTACGACCGCATCGACGCCGAGCGTCAGTGGTCCGACGCTATCGACTGCAACGCTCTGCGCCTGCGCGCGCGTGCCGTCCTGGGTCGACGCCAGCAACAGCGCAGCACCCGGATTTTCGATATCGAGCGGGGTCGCCTGCCGCGTCGGATCGTCGCTGTAGAACGAGCCGCCGGCCGCTTGCGTCAGCGAGACTGCGCCGGCATTGACCTGTCCGGCCTCGATGCCGAGGCCGACCAGGCCGACGCCGTTGACGGTGACGCTGTCGGCAGTGAACGTGCTGGCGCCGGTCGATTCACTGTCGACGTTGGCGCTAAACACGGCGACGTCGCCGATCATGCGGGTGCTGGCATCGGCGAGCGCCGGCGCGTCGCCGATCGGATCGAAATGCACGTTCTCGACGTACACCGGCGTGCCGCCGTAGCCGCCGTTCACCCATACATCACCGACTTTGATAGCGTGCCCTCCGCTGATGTGGGCGCTCGCGCCCATGCCGCGCACGGTCAGATCGGCTAGCGTCAGGTCGCCGCTGTCGTCGAGGTTGATGTCGAGCGTTGCATGACCATACGTCGCCGCGCCGCCGTGGCCGTCGCTGACCGTGCGGGTCGCGTCGTACAGCGGCGTTTCGTTGCACTCGCTGCAATCGGTGTTGGTGTCGTAGATCGTCGACAGCGCAGTGCCCTGCAGCGTGCCCGCGCCGGCAGTGACCGTGACGTCGCCGCTGACTTTCAGCGATGCCGCACCGATTTCGGCGTCGGCGTTGCCGATGCCGCTGACGTCGACCTTGCCGGTCAGAACCACAGCGCCGGCGTCGTTGGAGTAGTCGCCGGCGATGAGCAGTTCCGCGCCGCCCCAATGCGTCACCCCGGTGTTCAGCAACAGCGGCGGCAGCAGCGCGTCCGTCGTCACGCGCAGATTGCAGTCGCAGTTGAAGATCGGCAACTGGGTGATGTCGCCGTTGACGAAGTAACCTTGCCCGGTCACCGCGACATCACCATTCACGCTGACGCCGTTGACGGCCAGCAGCGTCATCCGCGCGCTCGGGCCGCTTGCGGTCAGGCCGGCGCTGACGATGCTCGGCGTATCGGCATCGCCGCCGGAGCCGGTCAGCGCGACCTGGGCGAAGCCGTAATCGGATTCGACATCGGTGACGCCGTCGGTGGTCGATTTGTAGTACGCGCCCGGACCTGCGGCACCGCCGGTATAGGCGGTGGCGGCGACGGCGCTGCCCTTGCTGCCGGCGAGCAGATTGAGCGTTGCGGCGCTGACCTCGACTTCGGCGTTCGGGCCGGACGCATACAGCCCTGCGGCCTGCACCGTGCTGCTGTCGGCGCTGCTGCCGCCGTTGTAGGCATTGAGATGAATCTCTGCCGAGCCGCTATCGTTTTCGCTGCTGTAACTGCCGTCGGTCGAGGTGCTGCTATACACGTCGACGGCGCGCGCCGCGGTCACGTTGACTTCGCCGACCTTGACCGAATCGACGCCGCTCAGATCGACCACGACGTTGCCGACGCCGCTGACATCGACGGCGCCGACGTCGATGGTCTGGCCGTTGGCGCTGAATGAAGCATCGCCGTACAGCGAATGGGCGCTGTAGGTATAACCGTCGCCCTCGTCCGACGAGGATTGCGCGAGCCCGACGGCGTGGATGCCGGTGTGGCCGTCGACCTTGACCGCGCCATCCGCACTCAGCGAGGCCAGCGCGGAGCCGAGGCCGTTGACGTCGATCGTACCGGTAACATGGATGCCGCCGCTTGCGGCGACGTACAGATTGGCATAGTCGTTTGCGCTGCTGAGATCGATCGCACCGGATGTGAAGCTGCCCTTGCTGGCCTGGATCGACGCGTACGCCGCGGTCTGGCTGTCGGTGTCGCCAGCGCTGGTGTTGTGCAGCGTGAGGCTAGCCAGATGGATATCACCGCTGTCGGCGACGATGCCGACGTCGCCGCCGATGCTGGTGAGCGCGCCGGTGCTGATGCCGAGTCCGCTGGCGGGTGGCGCGATCCCTTCGAGGCCGTGGGAAGTCAGGCCGATACCGTTGGCGCTGATGGCGCCGGTGCTGATGCTGCCGCCCGCTTCGAGATGGACGCCGCCGCTGCTGTCGGTGCCGGTGGTGTCGATCGATGCGACTTCGACGTTGCCGTTGCTCGCGGTAAGGTCGACGTAGTCGACCGCAACCGCGCCCAGATTCTGGCTGCCGGTCGAGGTCGACTGCAGATAGCCGCCGTTGATCGCGCCGTCGCCGACGTGCGTGATGCCGCCATTGACGGCATTCAGGATGACGCCGCTCGACGCGCCTGCGGCGATGCTTCGGTAGCTGATGCCGTCGCCGGTATCGAGCGTGACGAAGTCGCCGCTGATCAACCGGCCGAGCGTCAGTGTGCCGCTCGAAGTGCCGCCGTCGATGGTGAGGTCGCCATCCACCTTGATCGTGTTGGCGGTGTTGCTGAAGCTGATGTTGCCGCTGTCGAAGCGGATCAACCCGCCGTCGACCGTGCCGATCGCCAGCGTCAGCGCGCCGCCGTTGTGGGCGGTGTTGCTGCCATCGAGGGTGCCGTCGCTGAGGCTGTCCAGCGTGATGCTGTTGCTGGCGACCAGCTGTACGCTGGTGCCGCTCTGCAGCTGCGCTTCGATCTGTTGCTCGTAGACAGTGGCGCTGCTGTCGGTGCTGCCGTTGCCGTCCGCGATAATCAGATCGGTCGGGTCGAGCAGCAGCGTGCCGCCGGCGCCCAGTTGCACCGCGCCGCGCAGATGCAGTGCGCCATGACCTGAAAACTCGGCGAAGCCGCCGCTGGCGCCGCCCTGGGCCGAAATCGACGCGGTCTGATCGATCGTGGCGTCGCCGTCCGCGATCACGCGCACCGTACCGCCGACGCCGTGTGCACCGCCGTCGGCATCGATGCGTGCAGCCTGCGTCAGCGCGATATTGCGATCGGCGCTGAGAGTGACGCTGCCGCCGTGGCCGCCGGCCTGACTGGCGGAAGCGTCGAGCACGCCGCTGTCGACCAGATCACCACCGCTGGCGATCAGTTCGATCTTGCCGTCGTGCTCGGCGATGCTGCGTGCGCGCACCAGGCCGGAATTGTTGACCGCGGTGCCGACCAGTTCGCGCGCCGTCGCCGCCGTCATCAGCACGCGTCCGCCGTCGGCGAAAATCTGGCCGGCGTTGCTGACGCCGGCGTGTGCGGCCAGTGTTGCCCGATCGACCGCGAAGCTGACCAGGCCGTTGCCGGCGAGGTCGAGCGTGACCGCCGAACCGGAGGCCAAGACCACTTGTCCGAGCTGGGCCTGGATGATGCCGCTGTTCGAAACCGAGTCGCCGGCCAGCACGATGAAGCCGCCATTGCGTGCATTCAGGATGCCGGCGTTGCTGACGGCCGCGCTGCCGTTGCCACTGTCGGCAAAAACATAGCGGCCGGCCAGGAAATCCGAGTTCTTGATGTCGAGCGTCGACGCCATCAGGCCGCCGACATCGACCGAGGCGCCGGGTGCGAACAGCACGCCCAGCGGATTGATCAGGAAGATGCGGCCGTTGGCGCTGAGGCTGCCGAAAATTTCCGAAGGCGAGCCGCCGACCACACGATTCAGCGCGACGCTGCTCGACGTCGGCTGCACGAACTTGACGTATTCGCCGGCACCGATGTTGAACTGCTGCCAGTTGATGATCGCAGCGTTGCTGCTCTGATTGATCAGCGTGCCGTTCGGCGCCGGCGTGGTGATGGTGGCGCCGCCGCCGACCACCACGCCGCCATTCGGGTTGGCATACGCGAACAACGGCAGCAGCAGGACCGCGACTGCGGGTGCGAAGCTATGCCGCAGGACGCGCGGAATCGGAAGGAGCCGGGTGTTTAACATGGTTGAGCCCTCAGAAGCCTGCAGTGATGGCGGCGTACACGCGACCGTCGTCGCGGCCATCGCTGGTGGGAGTGCTATCGAGCGGATGCGACCAATCGATCTTGGCGCTGAACTTCTTGTAGGCCAGGTCGACACCGATGCCGGCGCTGGACAGGCTGTCATGCGTATCCGTGCCGGGCGTAACGTCGATGCGCGTGATCACGCCGGTGTCGGCGAATATGCGCGGTACCACGATCACTGGACCGATCGCGAAGGCCCGACGCAGCGTGCCCTGGGCGTAGTAGCCGCGGTCGCCGCGCGCCTCGGACGGTGCAAAACCGCGAATCGAGGTCGGACCGCCGATCGACAGCTGATCGGTATCCGGCAGCGCATCGCGCGAATAGACCGCGTCGACGTGCAGCAGTAGTTCCAGGTGCGCGAACAAGGGCTGCAGGTGCTGGCCGTCGATCTCCATGCGCAGGCGTTCGCGGTTGCGTTCGGTCGTGGTGGCCGAATGAAAATTGCTATGCAGGCCGACGACGAACTGGGTGACTGCGCCGTCCGCTGCGCTATGCGAATAGGTGCCGCCCAGCGTCATCAGGTTGAGATTGGTATCGCTGATCGGCAAGCCGCTGAGGTCGGCATTGGCATTGGTGTGGGTGAAGCCGATCGTGCCGAGCAGCAGATCTTTGCTGCTGCGGATCAGCAGCTGCTCGAAATTCGCGTCGAGCGTCACGTTCTTGCCGCTGACCGGAAATGGCGGCGCCACATCGAACTTGGCATAACCGTAATCGGCGTTGAAGCGCAGCCCGCGCCGGTTCAGCGCCAGGTTGTAGTCGACGTAGCCGTAGTTCAGACGGCCAGTGTTCGAATGCACGCCGAACAACTGCAGACGATCCGCCAGACCCAGCGGATTGTTCAGCGTGATGCCGGCCGAATAGCGGTATTCGCCGACATCCTTGCGGCCGTAATTGTCAACCATGCCGACCAGGTCGATCGGGTCGTTATGCGCCTTGATGACGATATCGCTGGTGCCGAATTGCGTGCCGGGCTGCAGTACCGCGCGCGCACTCAGGCCGGGCAGCGCATTGAGGGTTTCCAGATCGCTTTCCAGATGCTCGGCGCGATAGATCTCGCCCGGCCGCGTCTGCGACAGGTAACCGTTCAACACCTGTGGCGAATAGCCCTTGCTGTCGAACTCGATGCGCTCGACGCGCCCTTCGACGATCTGCAGCTGCACCACGCCGGCCTCGACCGACTGCGCCGGCAGCGTCACGCTGGTCAGCGTGTAGCCGGCCTGCTGGTAAAACGCCGTGATCTTGTCCGCGGCCTGATACAACTCGCCGATGGTGACCGGCCGATTGAGGTAGCTCGTCAGCAGGGATTGCAGCCGGCGTTCGCTGAACAGCGTGTTGCCGCTCAACTGGAAACTGGCAACGGTGACGGTCGGACCTGTCGTCGGCGCTACGGCACTGGGATTGGGCGGCGCATCCGGCAGCACCGCAGGCTGCGGGCTGTGCAGCGGCGTTGCGGGCTTCAGGCTGTCATTGATGCTGCCCGGTGTCGGCAGCGCCGGATCGGCCGCTTTGGCACTGAGCGCCAGACAACCGAGCGCGAACACCAAGGAACTCGAGTTGCCCCGCCAATTGACGCTCATGCACTCCCACCCCTGTCTTTATTTGTTTGGACTACTTGGGTCCGAACAAAAAAACGTGCCTGTCAAGTGGGACTATAGACCAGAGTGGCGCGTCGACCAATGGGCAATTGCCGGGTATTTCACAGTCTGAGGCGGATTTTTTAGATCATCACCCAGGCTTTCCTGCCACATCGTCGGTGACGGGCCACTAGCTCCAGTTGGCCGATCTGCGGCAGTCTGCATCTGTATCTAACATCGGGAGACGAGCGTGAAGATCAAATTTAGCGCCACCGCCGACGTCGTAATACGTACCGAGGCCTGGGACGAGGCGAAGGCTTGCTACGGATCGGTGCTGGGATTGCGTGTAGTGCACGAGAGCGAGGCCTGCACCGGCTTCGACACGGGTGCGTTCCGGCTCTATGTCGAGCCTGGCCCTAGGCATGATCCGATCTTCGAATTCCTCGTGGCGGACGTGCAGCTCGCCAAGCACCAGCTGCTCGCGGCGGGCTGCGCGATCATAGAAGAGGACCCTGCCATTCCGCGTTGCTACATTCGCGATCCTTACGGAGTCGTCTTCAATCTGGGCAAAGCAGGCACGGAAAACTGAGTGAGGACAGCTACGGCGTATCGGTCAAGGTCGCCGCGCGCTCCACCGATTGCTGGGATCGCTTCACGCCAGAGCTTGATCGAAGAATTGTTTTGCGCGGCAGCACGGGCGGAACGGCCGTCCTAAGTGTTTTCTAGCGAAGTCGGACGCGCAGCCGAAAAGATCGGGCCTGGGATCGGAAATCCGCTGTCGAGGTCTCGCCACGGGTGGCTGCGACTGCTATCGTTCGCTCCAGCAATGAAGATCGTGCGAGAGACCGCTCCAGTTCAACGAAGCGGCGCCGAAGGCGCAAACCCGCCCGGAATCGCTCAGGCAAAAGGAGCACGATCCTCAAGCTAACTCTGGAGAGCAGTCGCGCAACCCGCGGCTCACCGATGGGGCAGGAGCCTTGGCGCTCTAAACTCTCAGGTAACCAAGACAGAGGGGCGGTTCGACATATCCGCTGGCGAGTCCGAACCGCATGCTCAAACAAACCGCGCTGCACGCAGAACATCTCGCCCTCGGCGCCAAGCTGGTCGACTTCGCCGGCTGGGACATGCCGATCCAGTATGCCTCGCAACTCGACGAGCACCATGCCGTGCGGCAGTCCGCCGGCATGTTCGACGTCGCCCATATGTCGGCGGTCGATCTGTACGGCGCACGCGTCCGCGACTTCCTGCGGCATCTGCTGGCCAACGATGTTGCCAAGCTGAAGCTGCCGGGCAAGGCGCTGTATTCGTGCATGCTCGATGAATCCGCCGGCGTCATCGACGACCTCATCGTCTACATGCTTGATGGGGGTGTCGACGATCAGCATTTCCGGCTGGTGGTCAATGCCGGCACCACGGCCAAGGATCTGGCCTGGCTGCGCCAGCAGGCACCGGCCTATGGCGTCGACATCAAGCATCGTGACGACCTCGGCATTCTCGCAGTACAGGGTCCGCAGGCGCGCGAGCAGGTCTGCGCGCTGTTGCCGCCCGAGTTCGCCGAACGCGCGCGCGCGCTGACGCCGTTCAGCGCGACCTGGCATGGCGAACACTTCATCGGCCGTACCGGCTATACCGGCGAAGACGGCTTCGAACTGATCCTGCCGCATGCCGACCTGGTCCAGGTCTGGAAGAAACTGCTGGCCGCGGGCGTCAAGCCCTGCGGCCTCGGCGCGCGCGATACGCTGCGCCTGGAGGCCGGCATGAATCTGTATGGACAGGACATGGACGAAAGCGTCAGCCCGCTCGAATGCGGCCTGAACTGGACGGTCGCCTGGGCGCCGGAAGAGCGCGACTTCATCGGCCGTAAGGCACTGCAAGCGCAACGCGCCGCGGCCGCGCGGAAGACTGTCGGCCTAGTGCTGGAAGGCCGCGGTGTACTGCGCGCTCACATGCCGGTGCGCAGTGCCGGCGGTGCCGCGAACGGCGAGACCACCAGCGGCGGCTTCGCGCCGTCCTTGAAAGGTTCGATCGCGTTCGCGCGCGTTGCCGGCAATTCGAGCGGACCTTACGAGGTGGAGATTCGCGGGCAATGGTTGCCGACGCGCGAGGTCAAGCCGCCCTTCGTGCGCAACGGCAAGGTTCTCGTCTGAGCAGCGGCATTTCATTTACGCAGGGCACGCCGCAGGCGGCGTGCAGCACGCCAACAACAGGAGCGTTTCGATGAGCAAGATTCCGACCGAACTGAAGTACGTCAAATCCCACGAGTGGGTGAAGAAGTTGCCGGACGGCAACGTCGTCATCGGCATCACCGATCATGCGCAGGCGGCGCTCGGCGATCTGGTGTTCGTCGAAGTGCCGAAAGTCGGCCGCAAGCTCGCCGCCGGCGAAGCCTGTGCGGTGGTGGAATCGGTCAAGGCGGCCTCTGACGTCTACGCGCCGATCGCCGGCGAAGTGATCGAAGCCAATCCGAAGCTGGCCGACGCGCCGGAAACGCTCAACACCGATCCATACGAAGCCGGCTGGCTGTGGAAACTGAAGCCAGCGAATCCGGCCGACATCGACACGCTGCTCGACGCCGCAGCTTACGAAAAGTCGCTGGCCGACTAACCAATAGTTTTCTTCGAGATCACGATGCCTTTCATTCCGCATACCGACACCGATATCCGCGAGATGCTCAGCGTCATCGGCGCTTCGGATACCGAAGCGCTGTTCAGCGAGATTCCCGCAGAGCTGCGTTGCAAGGGCCTCAAGCAGGTGCCGCCGGGCTTGGCCGAGATGGACGTGTCGCGGCTGCTGCGCGGTCGTGCCGCCACCGACGGCACGCTGCTCAATTTCTGCGGCGCCGGCGCGTACGAGCATCACATTCCGGCGGCGGTGTGGGAGATCACCACGCGCGGTGAGTTCTATTCGGCGTACACGCCGTATCAGGCCGAAGCGAGCCAGGGCACGCTGCAATTGCTGTACGAATACCAGAGCATGATGTGCGCGCTGACCGGCATGGAAGTCAGCAATGCCTCGATGTACGACGGCGCCTCGGCGCTGGCGGAAGCGTTGCTGATGGCGGTGCGTGCGAATAGCCAAAACGAATCGCGCAAGGTGCTGCTGCCGCAGGCGCTGCATCCGTACTATGCCGAAGTGGTGCACGCGGTGACGCACGCGCAGGGCCTACTGTTGACGCCGGTCGCGTACGACGCGCGCTCGGGTCAGACCACGCTGGAACAGTTCCAGGCCTATGACGGTCCGGCGCCGACCGCGGTGGTGATCGCGCAGCCGAACTTCTTCGGCCGGCTTGAAGATGTCGATGCGCTCACTGACTGGGCGCATGCGCAGGGCGCGCTGGTGGTCGCGGTGGTCAATCCGGTGTCGCTGGCGCTGCTGAAACCGCCGGGCGAGTGGGGTGCCCCGAACAATGAAAGGCGGGGCGCGGACATCGTCGTCGGTGACGGTCAGCCGCTCGGCGTGCCGCTGGCGTCCGGTGGTCCGTACTTCGGTTTTCTGACGGCGAAGCAGGCGCTGGTGCGACAGATGCCGGGCCGCATCATCGGCCGCACCGTCGATCTCGACGGTCGGCCGGGTTACGCGTTGACCTTGCAGGCGCGCGAGCAGCACATCCGCCGCTCGAAAGCGACCTCGAATATCTGCACCAACCAGGGCTTGCTGGTGACGGCGGCGACGATCCACATGTCGCTGCTCGGCGCCGACGGACTGGAACGCGTCGCCGCGCATTCGATGGCGAATACCGCGGCGCTGGTGGCGGCGCTGACCGCGATCCCCGGCGTCAGCGCGGTGTTCAGCGCTGCCGGCTTCCACGAAGCCGTGCTGCGGCTGCCGCAAGCGGTGGCGCCGGTGCTGGAGAAACTGGCCGCGCGCAACATTCTCGGTGGTTTCGATCTGTCGCGGCATTTCCCGGAGTTGGGTCATGCGCTGCTGGTCTGCGCCACCGAAACGCGTAGCGCGGACGACATCGCGCTGTATGCCGACGCGCTGCGCGGCGCGCTGGGTTAAACCGCACAACCACAAGAACAGGAGAGCGAGATGGCGAGCATCACCCTACGTGGCAACCCGATCACCACCAATGGCGAACTGCCTGCGGTCGGCAGCGAAGCGCCGGGTTTCCGGTTGGTCGATAGCCAGCTGAAGGACAAGGCGCTGCATGACTATGTCGGCAAGCGCAAAGTGCTGAACATCTTTCCGTCGGTCGATACGCCGACCTGTGCGATGTCGGTACGCAGTTTCAACGCCAAGGCGGCGAGTCTCAAGGATGCCGTCGTGTTGTGCATCTCTGCCGACCTGCCCTTTGCACAGAAGCGTTTCTGTGGCGCAGAGGGTATTGCTAATGTCGAGATGCTGTCGCTGATGCGCGGCCGCAATTTCGCCAAGGACTACGGTGTGCTGATCGAAAGTGGTCCGCTGGCGGGACTGACCGCACGCGCCGTCGTCGTGCTCGATGGCGATCACACCGTGCTGTACACCGAACTGGTGGAAGAGGTCGGCAATGAACCGAATTACGCAGCAGCGCTGCAGGCGCTGAGCTGAGCCGTGCAAGTTTTCTGCAGGCCGCTACGATTTTGAAAGCTGGATTAACCATCAAGAGATGACCATGAGTCTTGCAAAGGACCCGATCCGCAAAGCTGTCGCAGCCGGTGCGCCGGCCGCCGCCGAACCGCTGATTTTCGAAGTGTCGCGCGCCGGCCGTCGCGCGATGGCGCAGAGCCCGCTACAGCAAGTGGCGGTGCAGTTGCCGGATGCGCTCAAACGCAAGACGCCCGCAGCCTTGCCGCAGGTGTCGGAACTGCAGGCGGTACGTCACTTTACGCGGCTGTCGCAGCTCAACTTCAGCATCGACACGCACTTCTACCCGCTGGGTTCGTGCACGATGAAATACAACCCGCGCGCCTGCAACACGCTGGCGATGCTGCCGCAGTTTCTCGGCCGGCATCCGCTGGCACCGGAATCGCACAGCCAGGGTTTTCTCGCCTGCATGTACGAGCTGCAGGAAATTCTGAAGGACGTCACTGGCATGGCCGGCGTCAGCCTGACGCCGATGGCCGGCGCGCAGGGTGAGTTCGCCGGCGTGGCAATGATCCGTGCCTATCACCAGGCGCGTAAAGATGCGGCACGCACCGAAATCCTGGTGCCCGACGCGGCGCACGGTACCAACCCGGCGACGGCGACGATGCTCGGCATGACGGTCAAGGAAATTCCGACCGACGCGCAGGGCGATGTCGATATCGAAGCCTTGAAGGCTGTAGTCGGTCCGCAGACCGCCGGCATCATGCTGACCAATCCGAGCACGCTCGGCGTGTTCGAGCGCCGCATCAAGCTGATCGCCAAAATCGTGCACGAGGCCGGCGGCTTGCTGTACTACGACGGCGCCAACCTCAACGCCATCCTCGGCGAAGTGCGGCCCGGCGACATGGGCTTCGACGTGATCCACATGAATCTGCACAAGACCTTCTCGACGCCACACGGCGGCGGCGGTCCCGGTGCCGGCGCGGTCGGCGTCAGCGAACGCTTGAAGCCGTTCATGCCGATTCCGCTGGTAGGCAAGACTGGCGACAGCTACAAGTGGCTCGACGAACGTGATCTGCCACAGAGCATCGGCCGTCTGAGCACGTTCATGGGCAACGCCGGCGTACTGCTGCGCGCCTACATCTATGCGCGCCTGCTCGGCCGCGAAGGTATGCACCGCGTCGCCGAATTTGCCACGCTGAATGCCAACTATCTGCAGACCCGTCTGCGCGAGCGCGGCTTCGATCTGGCGTTTCCGTCGCGCCGCGCCAGTCACGAGTTCATCGTCACGCTGAAGCGCCAGAAGCAGGATATCGAACTGACCGCCACTGACATCGCCAAGCGGCTGCTCGACTACGGCTTCCACGCACCGACCGTATATTTCCCGCTGCTGGTACCGGAATGTCTGCTGATCGAGCCGACCGAAACCGAAGACAAGGAAACGCTGGACGCCTTCGTCGACGCACTGTGCGCGATCTGGGAAGAAGCCAAGCAGGACATCAAGTTCGTCAAAGGCGCGCCGTATACGATGCCGGTGCGGCGGCTGGATGATGTGCGAGCTGCGAGGCAGTTGGATGTGCGTTATCTGTCTGCCGTTGTCTGAATGCTTATTAGATGTCTGCGAAAGGGTTGTCCGATATCACGAAAGGAACCTTGCATGATGATCAAGCAGGCCGCACTCACAAGTAGCTTAATTTTTTTTGTTAGTGCTTGTGTAACACCACGGCAAGCATATTTTCATGCAGACAAACATATGTCTGTGGATCAGATTGCCATTATTCGCACGCCGACTAAAACAGAGAGAAAGCAGGGAGCTACAGATAATTCTTTTAAAGCCAACGCAAAAACTGCTCTTGTTGGCATAGATGATGGTGTATCTAGCGAGAGAGGCGATTTATCCGGAATGATCGCTCATGTATCTCCCGGCTCGTACTTCGCAAGTGTCAATTGTGGAATGTATCCCCTCATCTTGTTCTTTAAAATTCCAGTAGTGGTACAGGCGGGATACACCTATTTAATGGAGTGTCTAGCCAACAATATGCGTGATGCGCATATAGACGTTACGCCAATTCCTACGTTGGCTCTCACGCCATAATGCCTGCCAAAAATAACTTTAATGACATAGCAAGAGTAGGGCGGATTAGCGGAGCGTAATCCGCCTTCCGCGAACAGATGGTGGGTTACGCTGCGCTAACCCACCCCACGATTTTCACGATTAAAAGCGATTCAATAGAGGATTCAAAAGTACATGTCAGCCTTGATCTGCGGTTCGATGGCCTACGACACCATCATGGTTTTTTCCGGCCACTTCAAGAACGAAATCCTGCCGGACAAGGTGCATATCCTGAATGTGTCCTTTCTGGTGCCGGAACTGCGCCGTGAGTTCGGCGGCACCGCCGGCAATATCGCCTACAACCTGCACATGCTCGGCGGCGCAGCGCTGCCGATGGCGACGGTTGGCAGGGACTTCGAAGCCTACACGGCCTGGTTTGATCAGCACGGCATCGATCGCACCTATCTGAAGACTGTGGCCGATGCGTACACCGCGCAGGCCTACATCACCACCGATCTCGACGACAACCAGATCACCGCGTTCCATCCGGGCGCGATGAATTTCGCGCATACGCAGGACGTGCCGGCGAGCGGGATCAAGCTCGGTTCGGTGTCGCCGGACGGCCGCGCCGGCATGCTGCTGCATGCGCAGCAGTTCGCCGAGGCCGGCATTCCGTTCATCTTCGATCCGGGCCAGGGCCTGCCGATGTTCAACGGCGACGAGTTGAAGGACTTCATCGACAAGGCGGCTTACGTCGCGGTCAACGACTATGAGTCGGAAGTGATGATGGAGCGCACCGGCTGGAGCCTGAAGCAGATCGCGCAGCGCGTCGATGCGCTGATCGTCACGCGCGGCGGCAAGGGTTCGCAGATTTTCGCCAAGGGTAAGATTCACGAGATTCCGACCGCGCATGCACACTCGCTGGCCGATCCGACCGGTTGCGGCGACGCCTATCGTGGCGGCTTGCTGTACGGCTTGCAGCAGGGCATGGACTGGGAGACCACCGGCCGCATCGCCAGCCTGCTCGGTGCGATCAAGATCGAACGTCCGGGGCCGCAGAATCATTCTTTCACGCAGGCAGAATTCCGCGAACGCTTCAAGCAGGAATTCCGCTTCGATCTGAAATAGGCTGGGGAAACTCGGCGACATGCGGACGGCGCAAAGCGTCGTCGAATGTTCGGCGATCCCGTGAAAAATGCGGGCTGGATGTGAGAAGCCGCACAGGCGGCGCCGCCGCCGGTTGCTAGCCTGCACGGGCGCTTTCGCAACCGGAGATTCCCATGGCCCGCAGCAAGACCTTCGCCGTCAAGCCCCGCGTCAATCAGTGGTACGGCTGGCAGCCGGATCTGCCCGATCATCGCGATCACCCGTTCCTGCTGGGCGTCCACAAGCCGACCGCATTGCCGCCGCGGGTTGATCTGCGCGCCGAATGTTCGCCGGTCGAAGACCAGGGCCAACTCGGCAGCTGTACCGCCAACGCGCTGGTCGGCGCGCTCGAGTTTCTCGAGAAGCAGCAGGGTCAGGCCAAGGCCACCGATCTGAGCCGCCTGTACGTTTACTACAACGAGCGCGTGATCGAGAACAGCGTCGGCCAGGATGCCGGCGCAATGCTGCGTGACGGCGTCAAGACGCTGGCCAAGCAGGGCGTCTGCAGCGAGGCCAAATGGCCGTATGTCATTGCCAAGTTCAAGAGCAAGCCGACGCCGAGCTGCTACAGCGACGGCGCCAAACACAAGATCAGCTCGTATCAGCGTCTGCAGACCACCGACGATATGCGCGCCTGCCTGGCGGCCGGATTTCCATTCGTGTTCGGCTTCACCGTCTATGAAGCCTTCGAGTCCGCCAGCATGGCCAAGAGCGGCATGCTGAACATGCCGAAGAAAAGCGAGAAAGTTCTCGGCGGCCACGCGGTCTGTGCGGTCGGCTACGACGACGTGCGCAAGCGTTTCACCGTGCGCAATTCCTGGGGTGCCGATTGGGGCCTGCAGGGTTACTTCACGATGCCTTATGAATATCTGGCCGACCGCAACCTGTCGGACGACTTCTGGACCATACGCAAGTAGGTGGACCTGCGCCCTGGTGGCTGCGCGGGTTCGGCGGCAGCCACGCCGCAGCGGATTCGCGGGCCGGCAGGAATGCTAGGATCGACGCTAAGGGAACGCTACAAATATCGGGATTGGGGGAAACATGCGCATTCTGCGGACACTCGTATTCGCGCTGGCGGCTTGCATTCCGCCGGCAGCTTTTTCGCAAACCGTGCCGGCCGGCAGCGTCACGCAGCTGAGCGGACACGTCACCGCGACGGCGCCCGGCGCCGCCTCGCGCACGCTGTCGCGGGGTGCTTCGATCTATGCAGGCGAAGTTCTCGACACCAGCTCGGCTAGCAGCGCGACGATCCTGTTCACCGACCAGGGGACTGTCGCCCTGCGGCCGGCGACGCAGTTCATCGTCGAGAAATACCAGTTCAACGGTCGGCCGGCGGATGCGGGCGCTGCAGCGGTGTCCGAGTCCTCGTTTTTCCGGCTCGTCAAAGGCGGCATGCGCGCAGTGAGCGGCCTGATCGGGCATGCGGATTACAACAACTACGGCGTCAATACCCCGGTGGCCACGCTCGGCATCCGCGGTACACAGTATTTGCTGGCACTGTGCGATGCGGTCTGCAGCACCGACAAGACCGTGCTCGAATCGATTCCGGCCGGTAAGAGCGCAGTGGACGGCGTCATCAGCTGCGTCGAAAGCGGCGCGATCAAGGTGACTTCGTTCACCAACAATTCGATGAACCTCTCGCCCGGCCAGTGCTCGATCACGCTGACCGATGGCTCACAGTACCTGCTGCATACGGTGCCGGCCTGGCTGGAAACCGAGAGCGCAGTGCTGGGCACCGGTGTCGCGGCCGGCAGCGACAGTGCAGCCGCCGAATTGGGCAAAGGTGTGCTGATCACTGACCTGCTGGTGGGTGGCACGACCGCCGCTCTGCTGGGGCTACTGATCGAGTCAGTCGGCAATTCCGGCAGCACCGCGACAACCGGCACCGTCGCGACCCATCCCTGATCGCAGCGGTGCGGCGCGCGCAACTCGCCGCACCGCGCGCACGGCGCAGCTCAATGCAGGCCGGCGGCCTGCACCAGGTTGATAAACGGCGTCGGGAAAATGCCGAGCAGCAGCATCGCCAGCATCAGCAGGATCAGCATGCCGCCGCCGGTGCCCTGCGCCCAGTTGAGCGGCGCCGAATACTTCTGCACCCAGCGTTGACGCAGGTAGAGCTGGATCATCGCGCGCAGGTAGTAATAGAGGCCGACCGCGCTGCCGAGTACGACGGCGGCGAGCAAGACCCACAAGTGTTTGTCCGCGCCGACCGTCATCACATAGAACTTGCCGATGAAGCCGGCGGTCAGCGGTACGCCGGCTAGCGACAGCAGCGCCACCGTCAGAATCGCGGTGAGGTAGGGCCGGCGCCAGAACAGGCCGCGATAGTCGAACAGGTCTTCAGCGTCGTGATCGCGGTAGGGGCTCGACATCAACGTGACCACACCGAACGCGGCCAGTGTGGTGACGACGTAGGTCAGCAGGTAGACGCCGACGGCTTCCACCGCCAGCGGACCGGAGGCGATCAGCGCCACCAGCAGATAGCCGAAGTGCGCGATCGACGAATAGGCCAGCAGACGCTTGAGGTTGTCCTGACGCAGCGCCAGCACGTTGCCGATGACGATCGACAGGATCGCCAATATCGACAGCACGTTGACCAGCGTCGGCATCTCGTAGGCGCGCGCTTCGACGAAGTAGCGCACCAGCAGCGCGAACACCGCGGTCTTCGACGCCGTTGCCAGATACGACGTCACCGGTGCCGGCGCGCCTTCGTAGACATCCGGCGTCCACAGGTGGAACGGTGCCAGCGACAGCTTGAAGCCGATGCCGACCAGCAGCATCGCACTGCCGAGAATCATCACGCTACGACTGCTGCCGGCGAGGTCGCCGGCGCGCGCGCCGATGTCGGCGAACGCCAGCGTGCCGGTCTGCGCGTAGATCAGCGCCATGCCGAACAGGATGAACGCCGAGGCCACTGCCGACAGCACCAGATATTTAGTGCCGGCTTCGAGCGAGCGCCGTTCCTTCACCAGGTAACCGGCCATGCCGTAGAGCGGCACCGACAGCAGTTCGAGGCCGATGAAGAACGAGGCGAAGTGACGGCTGCAGACGATCACCAGGCCACCCAGCGTCGACAGCAGCAGCAGCAGATAAACCTCTTCGCGGTTGCCCGTATAGCCTTCCATGTAGGCGTGCGACAGCGTCGCCGTCGCCAGCGCGGTGACCAGGATCATCGCCATGTAGAAGCAGGCGTAGTTGTCGATACCGAGCAACGGCGTCACCGTTTGCGGCAGCGGCAGTGTCCACAGTTCCGGCACCCAGAAGTGCACGAACAGCGGCAACAGCGCCAGGTTGAGGCCCACTACCGAAATCGTAGCGTTCCACCAGTGATGCCGCTTGATCGCGATCGCACTGGTGACGACGACGATGGTGAGGCTGAGGATCAGGATCGGCAGCAGCGTGACCCACTGCGCCGGCGTCAGCCCGCCATGCACGTACAGAAAGCTCATGGCGCCCCCGCCGTCGTGATGATCGTTGCGGTGTCCGCGGCAACGGTGCCGGAGTGCCCGACCGTCTGATAAATCTCCTGCACCGCCGCCATCGGCGCACGCGAGATGTCCAGCACCGGTTGCGGATACAGCCCGAGGCCGACCAGCAGCGCCATCAGCGTGACCAAGGTGACGACTTCGCGCGCATTCAGGTCGCGCAGCTTCTCATCGCTCTTGGCTTTGCCGAGGAAGGCGCGCTGCACCAGCATCAGCGAATACACCGCGGCGAGAATCAAGCCACTGGCGGCGAACACCGTCACCACCGGCGCGGCCTTGTAGCTGCCGAGCAGGATCAGGAATTCACCGACGAAGTTGCCGAGTCCGGGCAAGCCCAGCGAGGCGACTGCGAAGAACAGCGCGATCGGCGGCAGATACGAGAAGCGCGACCACAGACCACCCATCTCCCTTAAATCACGTGTATGCAGGCGCTCCTGGATTTCGCCGCACAGGATGAACAGCGCACCGGCCGACAGGCCATGCGCCAGCATCTGGATGACCACACCCTGCAGTGCCTGCTCGGTGCCGGAGTAGATGCCGACCAACACGAAGCCCATGTGGCTGATGCTGGTGTAGGCGACCATGCGCTTGACGTCGTTCTGCGAGAACGCCAGCAGCGCGCCATAGATGATGCCGAGCACGCCGAGCCACATCGCCACCGGCGCGAACGATGCGGACGCATGCGGAAACAGCGGCACTGCGAAACGCAGCAGCGAATAGGCCGCGGTCTTCAACAGCACGCCGGCGAGATCGACCGAACCCGCAGTCGGCGCCTGCGAGTGCGCATCCGGCAGCCAGGAATGGAACGGCACCACCGGCAGTTTGACCGCGAAGGCGACGAAGAAGCCGAGCATCAGCCAATACTCGGTGGCTGCACTCATCGGTGTATGCAGCAGATCGCCGTAAGCGAAGGTCAGCGTGCCGGTTGCGCGGTAATGCACGAACACCAGGCTCAGGATCGACACCAGCATGATCAGGCCCGAGGCCTGCGTGAACAGGAAGAACTTGGTCGCCGCGAACACGCGGCTGGTGCCGCCGGGAATGTTGTGACCCCACAGCGCGATGAGGAAGAACATCGGCACCAGCATCATTTCCCAGAAGAAGAAATACAGGAACAGGTCGGTGGCGAGGAACACGCCGATGACGCCGCCGAGATTCCACATCAGGTTCAGATGGAAGAAGCCGACGTTGCGTGCGATTTCCTTCCACGAGCAGGCCACCGCCATGAGTCCCAGCAGGCCGGTCAGCACCACCATCAGCAGGCTCAGGCCGTCGAGACCGAAGCTGAAGCTGATGCCGAGTCGCGGAATCCACGGCACCGAGAATTCTTCGACCCAGTGACCGTGGCCGCCGAGCAGCGTCTGCGAATAATCGCCGGTGTGCCACAGCAGCAGCGACAGCATCAGCACGATGAACATCGTGCCGAGCGCGACCCAGCGCGGCAGCGTCAGGCCGAAGCGTTCGATCTGCCAGCACAGCAGACCGCCGATGAAGGGCACCATGAACAGCCAGATCAGAATCATGGGATCAGGCTCGCCGAAACGAAAAGTGAGGGGAGGGTGCGCATCAGGTCAGTGCCGCCACTGCAATCACCAGCACCGCACCGGCCGCGACACTCGCGGCGTACCAGCGGATGCGGCCGGTCTGGGTTTTGGTCAGCTCGCCGTTGAGCGACTGCAGCGAACCGGCGGCGGCCATGATGCCGCGATCCAGATAGTCGCTGGCATTGACGCGCACGAACCACAGGAAGGGGCGCACGAACAGTTTGTCGTAGAGCCAGTCGAAACCGAACGCGGCACCGAAGAAACGGCCCAGCGGTTCGCCAAGTGCACTGTTGTTGAGCCATTTGACGAAGCGGCGATCGCCGAGGAACAGCAGGCCGGCGAGTGCGATGCCGAGAATCGCGACGGTGCCGGACAGCAGTGCGATCTTGTGTTCCATTTCGCCGCCGCCTTCGCCGGGACCGGCCGGCAGCACCAGCGATAACGGCGGATGAATCATGCCGCCGACGAAGGTCGACAGCAGCAGCAGCACTGCCAGCGGCAGCGTGTAAGAGATGCCATGGCCGGAATGTGCCGCGCTGTGTTCCTTGCCGAAGAACACGGTGAAGATCAGGCGGAAGGTGTAGATCGATGTCAGGAAGGCGCCGAACAGACCGGCCAGGAACAGATCGATGTGGCCGCCGGCGAAGGCCTGCCAGAGGATCTCGTCCTTGCTGTAGAAACCGGCGGTCAGATACGGAACTGCGCACAGCGCGCTGCCGCCGACGATGAAACTCCAGAACGGCAGCGGCAGCTTCTTGCGCAGGCCGCCCATCTTGAAGATGTCCTGCTCGTGGTGGCAGGCGAGAATCACCGCACCGGCCGACAGGAACAGCAGCGCCTTGAAGAAGGCGTGCGTCATCAGATGGAAGATCGCGGCCTGCCAGGCGCCGGCACCGAGGGCTAAGAACATGTAGCCGATCTGGCTCATCGTCGAGTAGGCGAGGATGCGCTTGATGTCGGTCTGCACCAGCGCGGTGAAGCCGGCCAGCAGCAGCGTTGCGGCGCCGACAATGCCGACCCAGTGCAGCGCCAGCGGTGCCAGCTCGAACAGCACGCGGGTGCGTGCGATCAGGTAGACGCCGGCGGTGACCATGGTCGCCGCGTGGATCAGCGCGGACACCGGCGTCGGGCCCGCCATCGCATCCGGCAGCCAGGTTTGCAGCGGCAGCTGTGCGGATTTGCCGACCGCGCCGCCGAGCAGCAGGAAGGCGATCGCGGTGACGGTCTTGCTACCGACTTCGAAGTGGCCGGGCGCGGTTGCCATCGCCTGCTGGATGTCGAGCGTGCCGAGTTCGCGGAACAGCAGGAACAGGCCGATCGCCATGAAGGTGTCGCCGACGCGGGTGACGATGAAGGCCTTGCGCGCCGCCGAGCCGTTGGCCGGGTCCTGATACCAGAAGCCGATCAGCAGATAGCTGCACAGGCCCACGCCTTCCCAGCCGAAATACAGGAACAACAGGTTGTCGCCCAGCACCAGGAACAACATGCTGGCGACGAACAGGTTCATGTACGAGAAGAAGCGCGTGAAACCTTCGTCGCCGCGCATGTACCACGACGCGAACAGGTGGATCAGGAAGCCGACGCCGGTGATGACGCCGCACATCGTCAAACTGAGGCCGTCGAGGCGCAGCGCGAAGCGCGGATTGAAACTGCCGACCTGCATCCACTGCCACAGCAGCTGCGTGTAAGCGCCATCGGCGCTCGGATGCGTCAGCAACTGGATGCCGCAGCCGAGCGTGACCAGCGCCGAGATGCCGATCGAGCCGACACCGATCACGCCGGCGAGATTCTGCGAGATGCGGCCGCGGCCGAGCGACAAAATTAAAAAGCCGAGCAGCGGCGACAGGAAGACGAGGAAGAGCAGGTTCAGCATGTGGAGCTTCTCGCACAGAAAATCTGCGGCAACAACCTAGCCATCCATGGCGAGGCCGCAACGCGTTCGCCAAGCCCCGGCCCGGCCATCCGTGGCCGGACGTTCGCCGGCGCAGCGAGCAGTGCTCGCAAAGCGCGCCGGCTCACCCTTTCATCTCCGATGCAGCATCGGTATCGAGCGTCTTGAAGCGCCGATGCAACTGCAGCAACAGCGCCAGACCGACACTCGCTTCGGCGGCGGCGAGCGTCAGAATCAGGATGAACATGATCTGGCCATCCGGCTGCGCCCAGCGGCTGCCGGCAGAGACGAAGGCCAGCGCGGCGGCGTTCATCATCACTTCGATCGACATCAGCACGAACAGGATATTGCGGCGCACGAGGATGCCGAGCAGCCCCAGCGAGAACAGAGTCCCGGCGAGTAGCAGTGAGTGTTCCAGCGGTACCGGAGTCATAGGGCCTGGATCATAAAATTGGACTTAGCCGTTGCGCGCTCGGCGAGATGAGCGCGATGCGGATCAGTCGGGCCTCCCGAGATGGTAGGCGGCAACCAGCGCGGCGAGCAGCAGCATCGAAGCCAGTTCGACCGCCAGCAGATAGGGTCCGAACAGTGCGATGCCGACCTGCTGGGCACCGATCGTCGTCAGCCCGATCGGATGCGCATCGCCCTGCAGTACCAGGATGCGGACGAGTTCGCCGAGCAGCAGCAGCGACAGCAGCGCCGGCCCGATCCAGACGCGCGGCGTCAGCCAGCGGCGTTCCTGTTCGGTGGTCGCAGGGCCGAGATTCAGCATCATCACGACGAATACGAACAACACCATGATGGCGCCGGCGTAGACGATGATTTCGAGCGCGCCGGCGAACGGCGCGCCGATCGCAAAGAACACCATCGCCACCGACAGCAGCGAGACGATCAGATACAGCAGCGCATGCACCGGGTTGTAGCTGCTGACGGCGCCCACCGTCGAAGCCACGGCCACCAGTGCTGCGAGATAGAAGGCAAACTCCATGAATCAGTTTCCGGTTTCCGGTTTCCAGTTTCCAGTCATGTGCGGTCCTGTAGCGACCCAATCAAACCGTTCAGCAGCCGTGCAACTTCGGCGGATAGCGCGAAAGCGGGTTCCACCGAAACCGAATCGACATATTCCATTGTGACAGCAAGCTTCATCTGCGTTTCCACCTCAAACAAGGAACCACGCGCGCATCCAAGAAACTGTACGAACTCTCCTTTCGTATTTCGTCCTTGGCCTTCCGCAATATTACTAGCGACTGCCACCGCTGCCCTGCGCATCTGACTCGTCAGGCCGAATCGTTCCTCGTCCGGTAAGGACCGGGTGATCCGATAAATCTGCTGCGCTAGCAGCATCGCTTTTTGCCAAACCACCAACTCCTCATATCGATGTCCCATACCACCCGCTTCTCTGGAAACAGGAAACCGGCAACTGGAAACTGCTTCTAAGGCAGCAGACCTTTTACGTCGACCGGCTCCGCTTCGTTGGCTGCCGCGCCCTTCGGCTTGCCGGCGATGCTCATGCCGGCGTGGCGGTAGAAATTGTAGTCGGGATACTTGCCGGTGCCGCTGATCAGCAGGTGTTCCTTTTCGTAGACCAGGTTCTGGCGGTCGTACTCGCCGAGTTCGAAATCCGGCGTCAGCTGGATCGCGTTGGTCGGACAGGCTTCCTCGCACAGGCCACAGAAAATGCAGCGCGAGAAATTGATGCGGAAGAATTCCGGGTACCAGCGGCCGTCGCTGGTCTCGGCTTTCTGCAGGGAGATGCAGGCGACCGGGCAGGCCGCCGCGCACAGATTGCAGGCCACGCAACGCTCTTCGCCGTCCGGATCGCGCGTCAGCACGATGCGGCCGCGGTAGCGCGGCGCCATGTACGGCATCACTTCCGGATACAGGATGGTGTCGCGCTTGCGCGTGGCGTGGCTGAACACCATCGCCATGCTGCGCAGATTGGTGTAGATGCCTTTCAGAATGGCGAGCACGGAATCAGCCTCCAGCAATACTGCTTTGGTGAGCCAGCACGATCGCGCCGGTCACCAGCATGTTGATCAGCGACAGCGGCAGGCAGAACTTCCAGCCGGCGGCCATCACCTGGTCGTAGCGCGGTCGCGGCAGCGCGGCACGCAGCAGAATGAACAGCATCATGAAGAACATCGTCTTCAGCGAGAACCACAGGAACGACAGCGCCGGCACGCGATCCAGCAAGGGACCGTCCCAGCCGCCGAAGAACAAGGTCACCAGCAGCGCCGAGACCATCACGATGCCGACGTATTCGGCGACGAAGAACATGCCGAACTTCATGCCGGAATATTCGGTGTGGTAGCCGGCCGCCAGTTCCTGCTCGGCTTCCGGCAGATCGAAGGGATGGCGGTGCGTGGTCGCGATCGCCGCCAGCGAGAACATGCAGAAGCCGAGGAACTGCGGCACGATGAACCACAGATGGTGGCGCTGGTATTCGACGATGTCACGCAAGCCGAACGAGCCGGTCTGGATCACGATGCCCATCAGCGCGATGCCCATGAACACTTCGTAGCTGAGCATCTGCGCGGCCGAACGCAGTCCGCCCAGCAGCGCGTACTTGCTGTTCGACGACCAGCCGCCGAGCATCACCGCGTAGACCGCTAGGCCGGCGAGGGCGAAGAAGAACAGCACGCCGATGTTCAGATCGGCGACGCCCCAGCCCGGCGTGATCGGGATGATCGCGAAGCCGAGCATCATCATCGTCATCGCCACCATCGGCGCGATCAGGAAGGCCGGCTTGTCGACGAACGGCGGAATCCAGTCTTCCTTGAAGAAGATCTTGACCATGTCGGCCGGCGTCTGTAGCAGGCCGAAGATGCCGACGCGGTTCGGACCATAGCGGTCCTGCCACAGGCCGAGCAGGCGGCGCTCGGCCCAGATCATCATCGCCGCGACCAGCACCGTCACGATCAGAATCACCAGCGCTTCGACGCAGGCGATCAAGACCGCGGTGACTTCTGGTGTGAGCCAGGCGAAGTTCATGCGGTGGCCACCTGCATGAACTTGATCGCGCTGCCCGCGGCAACGAAGGGCAGGTCGGCCAGGCCGATCGGCAAGCCGGCGGTGCCGATCGCGAGATCGGCCTTGTGCTGTACCGGCAGACGCACCGTCGTGCCGACCAGGATCACGTCGAGCAGGCTGCCTTCGCTGACGCCGAGACGTGCCGCATCCTCGGGATGCAGCGCGACGTAGGCTTTCGGTGCGCGCTCGATCACCGGCGCTGCGCGCGCCGATAGTTCTTCGCTGCCGAAGATGTGGCTCAAGCTCACCACGCGCCAGCTGCCGCTCTGTGCGGCGAACGCGTTCGGCACCGGGCCGAAGTAAGCCGCAGCGCTTGCGTTCGCGGCGGGATCGAGCAGGCGCACACCGGCGTCGCCGCCGGTGTTGTGGCCGCCGACTTCATCCTGAAACTTGTTCCAGGATTGCGGCGAGTTCCAGCCCGGCGCCCAGGCGAACGGAATCAGCGCAGCCGGACGATCGCCGGACTGGATGCCGTTGTGGCCTTCCATCGAGAAGCTGAGCGCAGTGTCCGCATCCTGCGAGGCGCGCGGTTCATGCACTGAGATGTTCGCGCGCATCGCGGTACGGCCGCTGTAGCGATGCGGTTCGCGCGCGACTTTCAAACCCTTCATGCGGAACTTGGCACCGGGTGCGGCGGCGATCACGCCGACCAGCGCCGGGAAGGCGGCTTCGATTGCGGCGGTGACGTCGTCGAAATGCTGCCAGTCGATCGCAGCGTCGCGCACCTGCGCGCGTAGATCGCTGAGCCACAGCCAGGCTTCGCGCACGCCGCTGCCGGCGTCGTAATAGGTCGGGTCGTAGACCTGGAAGTAGCGCTGCGCGCGGCCTTCGAAATTGACCATGGTGCCGTCGCCTTCGGCGAAGGTCGCGGCCGACAGCAGCACTTCTGATTTCGTAGCGGTGGCCTGATCCTGATGATCGATCACGATCAGTTTCGCCTGCGCCAGCGCGGCATCGACCTTGGCTTTGTCGGCGCGGCGATACAGATCGTTCTCCAGCACCACCGCGACATCGGCTGCGCCCGTGGCCAGCTGTTCGAGCGCTAGATTCAGATCGCCGCCCTGCAGCAAGGCCATGCCGAGACTGTTGGCTTCCGGCACGGCCAGCACCAGTTCCACTTTCTTGCCTTTCGCGTGCAGTGCCCAGGCGATGTTGGCGGCCGCGGTCAGCATCGCTTCGAGGCCGCTGCCGGTGCCGGACACGATCAGCGGCTTTTCGGCGGCCAGCAAGGCGTCGGCGATCTTCTTTGCTAGTGCGGCCGTCGTTTCGTCGAGACCTTCGACCGCCGGTGCGCTGGCATCGATCGCCTGCGCGACCGCGAAGCCGAGACGCGCCAGATTCTCCGGCGCGTCGCGATGCGTCGCGGCGGCGATGTCGTCGATGCGCGTGGTGCCGACCGCAGCGACGAACACCGGATGCTTGTCGTGCTGGCCGATGTCGGAAATCGCAGCGGCCTGCCAGTCGGCAATGTGTTTTTGGGCCGCAAGCTGCACCGCTTTGCCGCGTGCCACCTGGCGCAGCGCGAGTGCGACGCGCGGCGCGGTGTTGGTGACGTCCTCGCCGAGTACGAACGCCGCATCCGCTGATTCGATGCCGCGCAAAGTCGCGCTCGGCACCGGGCCGTCGCGCAGAATCTGCAGGCTGCGTGCAACCAGTGCGCGTTCGCTCGACGAATGACCGTCGTAAAAATTGTCGGCGCCGACCAGCGCCCGCAACGCGAAGTTGGCTTCGAGACTGGCACGCGGCGAACCGATGCCGACGACCTTCTTGCCGGCGCGATCGGCGGCCTTGATCAGGTTCGCGGCCTGCGCCAGCGCTGCGCCGATCTCGACGGTAACCAGCTGGCCATCGCGACGCGCCTGCGGACGGCGCGGACGATCCTTGCGATTGACGAAGCCGTAGCCGAAGCGGCCGCGATCGCACAGGAAGTAATGGTTGACCGCGCCGTTGTAGCGGTTCTCGATGCGACGCAGTTCGCCGTAGCGCTCGCCCGGCGAAGTGTTGCAGCCGACCGCACAGTTCTGGCACACGCTCGGCGCGAACTGCATGTCCCACTTGCGGTTGTAGCGCTCGCCGTGGGTCTTGTCGGTAAACACGCCGGTGGGGCAGACCTCGACCAGATTGCCGGAGAATTCGCTTTCCAGCACGCCGTCTTCGGCGCGGCCGAAATAGACATTGCCGGCCGCGCCGAACACGCCGAGATCCGGTCCGCCCGCATAGTCCTTGTAATAACGCACGCAGCGATAGCAGGAGATGCAGCGGTTCATCTCGTGGCTGATGAACGGCCCGAGGTTCTGGTTCTGGTGCGTGCGCTTGGTGAAGCGATAGCGGCGCGACGCATGGCCGGTCATCACCGTCATGTCCTGCAGATGGCAGTGGCCGCCTTCTTCGCAGACCGGGCAATCGTGCGGATGATTCACCATCAGCCATTCGACCACGCTGGCGCGGAATTCCTTGGCTTCCTGGTCGGCGATCGAGATGTAGGTGCCATCGGACGACGGCGTCATGCACGACATCACCAGGCGGCCCTGGGTGTCGTTGGCGTCCTTGTATTGCTTCACCGCGCACTGGCGGCAGGCACCGACCGAGCCCAGCTCCGGATGCCAGCAGAAATAGGGCACATCGAGCCCCAGGCTCAAGCAGGCGTGCAGCAGGTTATCGCCGCCGTCGACTTCGTACTGCGTGCCGTCTACGTGAATGGTGGCCAAATTTAGTCTCGATCGATTCTCGAAAATCTCTAAGCAGCGACTTGTGCGGACGGCTTGGCAATGCCGGCCTCGAACTCGCCGCGGAAAAAGCGTAGCGCCGATTGCAGCGGTTCCATCGCGCCAGGCGCGTGTGCGCAGAAGGTCTTGCCGGGGCCGAGGAAGCGCGTCATCTGTTCGAGCGCTTCGAGGTCGCCGCTTTGGCCATCGCCGCGCTCCAAAGATTGAAGCAGCTTGTGCGTCCACGGCAGACCGTCACGGCACGGCGTGCACCAGCCGCAGGATTCGCGCGCGAAGAAATCTTCGAGATTGCGCACCACCGAAACGATGTTCTGCTGGTCATCGACGACAGTCAGCAGGCCGGTGCCCATGCGGCTGTGCGCCTTGGCGATGGTGTCGAAATCCATCGCCAGGTCCAGATGCTCCGGCAACAGGAAATCGGTCGAAGCACCGCCGGGCAGCCAGCACTTCAGCTTGAGACCATCCTTCATGCCGCCGCCGTGTACTTCCAGAATCTCGCGCGCGGTGGTGCCCATCGGCAGTTCCCAGCAGCCCGGATTCTTGACGCGGCCCGACACGCCATACAGCTTGGTGCCGGCATCCTTGCTCTTGCCCTGGTTCAGACCCTGGAACCAGGCCGCGCCGCGCAGCACGATGTGCGGCACGTTGCAGAGTGTTTCGACATTGTTGACGACGGTCGGCTTGCCCCACAGACCGGCGATCTGCGGAAACGGCGGCTTCGCACGCGGATTGGCGCGGCGGCCTTCGAGCGAGTTGATCAGCGCGGTTTCTTCGCCGCAGATGTAGCGGCCGGCGCCGGTATGCACGAACAGTTCGAACCCCCAGTCGCCGCCGCAGACTTTTGCGCCGAGATAGCCGGCTTGCTTCGCCTCGACGATCGCGCGATTCAGATTCCGTGCTGCGACGACGTATTCGCCGCGCAGAAAGATGTAGCCGACGCGGGCCTGCACTGCGTAGGCGGCGACGATCATCGCTTCGACCAGCTGGTGCGGCACCGACTCCATCAGCAGCCGGTCCTTGAAGGTGCCCGGCTCCATCTCGTCGGCGTTGCAGACCAGGTACTTGTTCTTCGGCGCGTCGGCGCCCATCGGTACCAGGCTCCACTTCACGCCGGCCGGAAAGCCGGCGCCGCCGCGGCCGCGCAGATTGGCATCCTTCACCAGCTTAGTGACATCGCCCGGCTGCAGTTCCTTGATCGCCTTCTTCAGCGCGGCATAACCGTCCTGCGCGGCATAAGCTTGCAAATCCAGCGGCTGCAAATCCGGCTGGATGCGATAGGTCAGCGGATGCGTATCCCCACTGAGTTTGGCGGCGCTCATAAGTACCGCTCCAGCAATTGGTCAATCGTGTCGGGTGCGACGTTGCCGTGGGTGTCGTCGTCGATCATCAGCACCGGGCCCTTGTCGCAGGCGCCGAGACAGCAGATCGGCAGCAGCGTGAAGCGGCCGTCGGCGGTGGTCTGGCCGAGCTTGATGCCGAGCTTGTCGCTGAACGCGCGATGCACGTCGTCGTAACCGGTCAGATAGCAGGAGATGCTGTCGCAGACCTTAATCACATGACGACCCACCGGCTTGCGGAAGATCAGGTTGTAGAACGTCGCTACCCCTTCGACATCCGATGCCGGCACGCTGAGCAGTGCGCCGATCTGCGCGATCGCGCCGTCCGGCACCCAGCCGTGGCGCTTCTGCACGATCTTCAACGCTTCGATGCTGGCCGCGCGCGGGTCTTCGTAGTGATGCGTCTCGTGCTCGATCGCGGCGCGGTCTTCGGCGTGCATCACGAACGGCGCGGACGCGACCGCAGCCTGCTTTTGCAGTTCGGCAAGCTTGATCACGCCGCTGTCGGCGTTCGAGGAAAGCTTAGCGGTCGACATCGGCCATCACGAAGTCAATGGAAGCAAGCAGTACGATCAGGTCCGGAATCATCGCGCCGCGGATGATGTACGGGATCGCCTGCAGATGCGGGAAGCTCGGCGTGCGGATGCGCGTGCGATAGCTCATCGTGCTGCCGTCGCTGGTCAGGTAATAGCTGTTGATGCCCTTGGTCGCCTCGATCAGCTGCGAGGTCTCGCCCGGCGGCATCACCGGGCCCCAGGACACGCCGAGGAAATGCGTGATTAGGGTTTCGATGTCCTTCAGCGTGCGTTCTTTCGGCGGCGGACAGGTCAGCGGATGATCGGCCTTGTACGGACCCGACGGCATGTTCTCGAGACACTGCTTGATGATGCGGCAGCTCTGGCGCAATTCTTCGATGCGCACCCACAGGCGGTCGTAGGCGTCGCCGTTCTTGCCGGTCGGCACTTCGAATTCGAAGTTCTCGTAGCCGGAGTAGGGACGTGCCTTGCGCAGATCGTAGTCGCAGCCGGTGGCGCGCAAGCCGCCGCCGGTGATGCCCCATTCGACCGCTTCTTCGGTGTTGTACTGCGCGATGCCGATGGTGCGTGCGCGCAGGATGCCGTTCTCGACCGCGGCCTTGATGTACTCGTCGAGACGCTTCGGGAACCAGTCGAGAAATTCCTTGACCTTGCGGTCCCAGCCGGCCGGCAGGTCGTGGGCGACGCCGCCGATGCGGAACCAGGCCGGATGCATGCGGAAGCCGGTGACGGCTTCGATCACGTCGTAGGCCTTCTGGCGGTCGGCGAACATGAAGAAGATCGGCGTCATCGCGCCGACGTCCTGCACATAGGTGCCGAAGAACAGCAGGTGCGAAGTGATGCGGAAGAACTCCGTCATCATGATGCGGATCGTCTCAACCCGCGGCGGCACCTTGATGCCGGCGAGCTTCTCGACCGACAGCACGTACGGCAGGTTGTTCATCACGCCGCCGAGGTAATCGATGCGGTCGGTGTACGGGATGTAGGTGTGCCAGCTCTGACGCTCGCCCATCTTCTCGGCGCCGCGATGGTGGTAGCCGATGTCGGGCACGCAATCGACGATCTCTTCGCCGTCGAGCTGCAGCACGATGCGGAACGCACCATGCGCGCTCGGGTGGTTCGGGCCGAGGTTGAGGAACATGAAATCGTGTTCCGGCACGCTGCGCTGCATGCCCCACTCTTCGGGTGAGAACATCAGCGCGTCCTGCTCGGTGTCTTGCTTGGTGGCATCGAGGCTGAACGGATCGAACTCGGTGGCGCGCGCCGGATAGTCCTTGCGGCCGGGGTGACCGCTCCAGGTGCGCGGCAGCAAGATGCGCTGCAGATTGGGATGACCTTCGAACAGAATGCCGAACAGATCCCAGGTTTCGCGCTCGTACCAGTTGGCGTTCGCCCAGATCTTGGTGATCGACGGAATCGACGGCGTTTCGCCGAACAATGCGACTTTCAGGCGCACATCGCCAAAGCCCTTGCTGCGCTGGTCGCGCTCGATCGACAGCAGGTGATAGAACACCGTGAAGTCGCTCGCCGGCTGACCTTCGCGGTGCTTGCGCAGGCGCTCGTCGATCGCCTGTAGGTCGAGCAGCAGCTTGTACGGCGCGGGCACGTCGAACTTGAGGAAGCGCAGCACTTCGTGCAGTTGCGCGACCGGCAGCCACAAGGTCGGCACGTCGTCCTTGGTTTTCTGCAGCACGAACGTGTTTGCGCCGAAGCGCGCATACAGCTCGCGCACGACTTCCGGCAGCGTGATCGCCGGAACCTCGGGCAGCGTTGCAGGAATTGGAGCGTCGTCAGCCATGTCGGGTTTTGGTTAAACCTGATCCGGGGTGCGCAGCGTGGTCTGCGCCTGACGATCGGCGTGCTTGCGATCGCGTTCCGACGGCAGCGGCGCGCGATAGACGCGCTGGTCGCCGACCACCCAGGACAGCGGACGCTGCTCTTTCGCAATCGCCTGCTGCAGCAGGATCAGGCCTTGCAGGAAGGCTTCCGGGCGTGGCGGGCAGCCGGGCACGTAGACATCGACCGGCAGGAACTTGTCGACGCCCTGCACCACCGAGTAGATGTCGTACATGCCGCCGGAATTGGCGCAGGAACCCATCGAGATGACCCAGCGCGGTTCCAGCATCTGCTCGTACAGGCGCTGGATCACCGGCGCCATCTTGATGAACGGCGTACCGGCGATAACAATCAGGTCGGCCTGGCGGGGCGACGCTCGGATGACTTCGGCGCCGAAGCGCGACAGGTCATGCACGCCGGTGAACGCGGTCGCCATTTCGACGTAGCAGCAGGAGATGCCGAAGTTGTATGGCCAGATCGAATTCTTGCGGCCCCAGTTGACGAGGTCGTCGAGCTTGGTCATCAGCACGTTCTTCTGCACGTACTCCTCGATGTAGCCCTGATCGGCGTTGATGCCCGGCGGCGCCGGCGCGCGCGTGTGACCGTTCTCGGAGACCCGGTTGCGGTCGATGCGCGTCAACGAATATTCCATGACTGCTACTCCTAAAGCTAAATCTAATTCTTGAGCTTGGGCGCCGATTCCGGGTCCCGATACAGCGTCGGCAGGCTGCGCGTACGCTGGTTGCGTGCCAGCGGCGCCCAATCGAGCGCGCCGAGGCGCCAGATGTAGACCAGGCCGATCAGCAGTACGGCGATGAATACGAATACTTCGATGAAGCCAGCCCAACCGGCTTCACGGATCGAAACGGCCCAGGCGTAGAGGAACACCGCTTCCAGATCGAAGATCACGAAGAACATCGCGACCAGATAGAACTTGGCGGAAATCCGCAGGTGGCCCGAGCCGGGCGAGACCACGCCGGATTCGAACGGCTGGTTCTTCGCGCGGCCGCGCGAGCGACCGCCCAGCACATACGACAGGCCGAGCATCAAGAAGACGATCGCCAGCGTCGCGATCACGTAGATGGCGAAGGCCCAGTTTTGCGCGATCAAAGATGGCACGGCCGGCGCTGCTCCTGACATGTAGCGGCCGCATTGCCGCCTACTTATTGAATGACGTGGAGCCGAGCGGCGCCCCGACGTAGGTCCCGTCGCAAATGATATGACATGTGTAGTCCGATCGCAGCATTGACGGCAACGCGGAAGCGTGTTCTCGACAGCATATTGACAACGCCGCCGCCGCGGCTTGTCAATCAGATCCCGGCGATGTGGTGCTTACCCCCAGTGCTTTGCAACTGCGCCGATGCGGTTGGCATGATCGGCGTCTGCGGTTCGCGCGCAAGTGCGGCCGCGTCTGCGTAAAGATGTGTGACGAACACCGTCGTCGGCGCCTTGTCGTATCGTGTCGCTCCTAAGTCGCCTGCCGAATCTCGCCATGTCCATCGCCGTCCTGCGTCTCAAGCCCCAAGAAGAGCGCCGTCTGCGTGCCGGACATGCCTGGGTCTATTCGAACGAGATCGATACTGCGCAGACGCCGCTGAAGCCGCTCGCGCCCGGCACGCTGGTGCGGCTCGAGGATGCGCGCGGCCGGCCGCTCGGCACTGCTTATGTCAATCCGCACGCGCTGCTGTGCGCGCGTCTGTTGACCGGCCAACCCGATGCAGTGATCGATGCCGACTGGTTCGTGCGGCGTCTGCGTGCGGCTGCGAGTCTGCGCGAGCGGATTTACGCCCGGCCGTTCTACCGCCTGGTCTACGGTGAGGCCGATGGCGTGCCCGGTCTGGTGATCGACCGCTATGGCGACGTATTTGTCGTGCAACTCGGCACCGCCGGTATGGAGAACCTGAAAGCACCGTTGTTGGCCGCGATCGAACAGGAATTCCAGCCGCGCGGCATCGTACTGCGCAACGATTCGCCGTCGCGCGAAGCCGAAGGCCTGGCTTTGTACGTTGAGGACATCGGCGACGTGCCCGAGCAGGTGGTGATCGACGAGGGCGGCGTGGCGTTCGAGATCGCGCTGCGCGGCGGCCAGAAGACCGGCTGGTTTTTCGATCAGCGCGACAATCGCGATCGCCTCGCGCGCTATGTCAAGGGCGCGCCCGGAAAAGTTAGCGTCCTCGATGCGTTCAGCTATGTCGGCGCCTGGGCGCTGCGTGCGCTCGGTCTGGGTGCGGCGGAGGCGACCTGCATCGACAGTTCCGCCGCTGCGCTGGAAGCCGCCACGCGCAATGCCGCGCGCAACGGCATGCGCATCGAGACGATCAAGGCGCAAGCGCTGGACGCGCTGAAGCAGCTTGCGAGCGACGGTCGCCGCTTCGATATCGTCATCGTCGACCCGCCGGCGCTGATCAAGCGCAAGAAGGATCACGCGGAAGGCCTCGGACTGTATGGCCGCCTGAATCGCGCCGCGCTGAACCTGCTGACGCCGGGTGGCGTGCTGGTGTCCTGCTCCTGCTCGCATCATCTGGAGCCGGCCGAATTGCAGCGTGTGCTGCTGCGCGAGTCGCGTGCCGTCGGCCATCCGCTGGTGATTCTCGAGCAGGGTGGCCAGGGGCCCGATCATCCGGTGCATCCGGCGATTCCGGAAACGCGCTATCTGAAGGCGTTTTTCTGCGCGACGCGGCCGCAGGATTCCGGCATGGCGAGCACGTCGGCGCAGAATCGCAGCGCCGCTGAGCCGGACCTCGACGGTTCCGCGCCGCCCGCGACATGAGCGAGCAGGCTGCGCGAACGCCGTTGCAATGCGTGCCCGACGCCGGCTTCGTGCAATGGCTGTCGGCCAGCGGCGGCTCGCTGGCGATTTCCACCTACCAGGCCGGCTTTCTGTTCATGGTTGGCTGGAATGGCCGCCAGGTCAGCTTCCTGCCGCGCAGCTTTCAAACGCCGACCGGCCTCGATGTGCAGGCGCGCCGGCTGGCGCTGGCCACGCGCGGCGGCATCAGCCTGTTCGCGGATGCGCCGGAACTGGCTTATGAATACCGCGAACCGGGACGTTACGATGCCTTGTACCTGCCGCGCGCGACCTATCACCTGCCGGAACTGTCGGTGCACGATCTTGCCTTCGGCGACGAGGGCTTGTGGTGGGTCAACACGCGCATGTCCTGCCTGTCGCTGCTGAGCCGCGACTACAGCGTCGAGCCGCGCTGGACGCCGCGTTTCATCAGCGACCTCGCGCCTGAAGACCGCTGCCACCTCAACGGCCTCGCCTTGAAGGACGGCAAGCCGTTCGCCGTCACCGCGCTCGGCACCGGCGATACGCTGGCGAGCTGGCGCGATACACGGCGCGACGGCGGCGTTGTGATCGACGTCGGCAGCGGCGAGATCGTGCTGCGCGGCCTCGCCATGCCGCATTCGCCGCGCAGCTATCGCGATGCGCTATGGGTGCTGAACTCCGGCGCCGGCCAACTGCTCAGGCTCGACGCCAGCGGCAAGTCCGAAGTGGTCTGCGAACTGCCAGGCTATCTGCGCGGCCTATGCTTCGCGCACGACTACGCGCTGGTCGGCCTGTGCCAGATTCGCGAGAGCAATATCTTCGGCGGCATGCCGGTGCAGGAAAAATATCCGCAGCTGCAGTGCGCGATCGCGGTGATCAGCCTGCGCAGCGGGCTTTGCGTCGGCATGCTGCGCTTCGTCTCGGGTTGCACCGAAATCTACGATCTGCGTTTTCTGCCGGGCGTGCAGCGACCCAACGTACTCAACCTGGACAAGCCGGACATCCGGCGCGCAGTGCATGCGCCGGCAGCCAGTTTCTGGCTGGCCGAAGAAAGCCCTGCGTCGCCGGCGGCATCGTAAGCCCGGGCTGCAACGCGGACGCTTCGGCAGATTCGAGTCGCCTGCGCTGAATCAGTGACCGGCGAAGCGTTGCACGTAGACGTCGTTGCTGTAATACGCCGATATTTCGGTCCAGGCCGCGACCAGGTTGCCCAGGCTGTCGAAGCTTACGGCAGGCTCGGACTGGCCTTCGCCGGTCGCCGGGTCGTCGTGCACCGTGAAGGTCGGTGCCAGCGGCACGCCGTTCGCCGCGTAGGGCCGCGCGAAGATGCCGATCAAGAACGGATAGATCGATTCCGAACTGCTCGATACCACCGTGTTCCACGCCAGCACGAAGCTGCCGTCGGCGGCCATCGCTGCGACCGGCGTCACCGGCTGGCGATAAGGCGAAGGATAAGTCTCGACGGTCAGCTTGGTGCCTTGCGGCTGACCGGTCTTGTCGTAACGTTGCGCCACCACGTTGGTGCCGGGCGAGGCGCCCTCGTTCCAGCTCACCAGGAAGTTGCCCACCGCGTCCATCGCCACTGCCGGAAGTCCGACGGAGCCGCTGGCGATCTGCAGGCGTGAGCCTTGCGCGCGGCCGCTGGCGTCATAGCGTTTGGCCAGGATCTGCGTGGTGGTCGGCATATCGGTCCAGTAGGCGACGACGAAATCGCCGTCGTCGTCCATCGCCAGCGCCGGCTCCTGCACAGACAGATCGCCGCTGTTGAACTGGAGCAGCGCCACCGAGCTTTCCACCGTGATCGGCGAGCCGTTGGCGACGCCGGCCGCGGTGTAGCGGCGCGCATGGATCGAAGACTGCGAGCTGCTCAGCGCGAATTGGTGATAGTAGGTGCCGAGTGCACGCACGCTCGCGGTTGCCGTTCTCCAGGCGACGACGAAATCGCCGTCCGCATCCACCGCGACCGAGGCGCTGACATCGTGTGCCTTGGTGACGCCGACCAGGCCGAGCAGATCGGGGAAGGTCTCCTTGCTGACCTCGATCGTGCCGCCGATGGGATGACCGTCGGCCGCAATCCGTTGCGCGCGGATGTACGCCAGCGGCGGCGTCAGCACGCCTCCGCGCCGGTAGGGTTCGGTCACCCAGGCGACGACGAAATTGCCGGCGCGGTCGGCGCCGACCGCAAGATCTTCGATCGCGAGTTCTTCCTGGCCAACCAGAGAACTGCTGCCCGAAGGCACGCCGCCGGCGCTATAAAGCTGCGCACAGACACCGTCGCCACCGCCGCAGGATGCGTTCCAGGGGCTGTCCCAGATCACCAGGAAACTGCCGTTGGCGCCGTGCGCCACATGTGGCGTGCTGGCCCGCGTGCCGAGGGCGTTGACGTGAATCGCCGCTGCGAGCGGATCGCCCGGCGCTGCCCAGGCTGCGGGCGCGCCACACAGCCCGGCCACAACACTGGCAATCGTAGTCCGCTTGAAACGGCGGTCGAAACGCTTGACCTTGCGCTGAGCTTGCATGTAGCTGTTCTCCCCGAGCGATGCTTTGAGCCGGCTGCTTGGCCGTTCTGATCAATCTGTGCCGCTAACATTACTTGAAAATAAAGCTTGCATGAATTTTCGCCGGCGCTGCGGGCATATTGCGTTGCGGACTTCAATGCCAACAGCGAGTACGCACGCCGATTCAGCCCCGCATCGCGAATACCGCTGTGCGCCGGCAGCCGAATCCGGGACAATATCGCATCCTTTCGGAACCACCCGTTCATGCTCGTCCACCCCAATATCGATCCTGTCGCCGTGCACCTCGGCCCGCTCAAGGTGCATTGGTACGGGCTGATGTATCTGCTCGGCTTCTGGGGCGGCTGGTGGCTCGGCTGCGTGCGCGGCCGCTGGCCACATGTGAACTGGTCGAAGGAGCGCGTTTCCGACGTGCTGTTCTACGTCGTGCTCGGCGTGATCCTCGGCGGCCGCATCGGCTATCTGCTGTTCTATTCCTACGACGCGCAGGGTCGCTGGCTGCCGGGTCAGGATCCGTTGACGGTGTTCCGCATCTGGGAAGGCGGCATGTCGTTCCACGGCGGCCTGCTCGGCGTGATCGTGGCGATGGGACTGTTCGCGCGCGCGCGCGGCTTGCGCTTCAGCGAAGTCGCCGATTTCGTCGCGGTGGTGGTGCCGGTCGGCCTGTTCACCGGCCGTATCGGCAACTTCATCAACGGCGAGCTCTGGGGCGCGGTGACGACACAGCCCTGGGGCATGATTTTCCAGAACGCGCACGACAACCTGCCGCACCATCCGAGCCAGCTGTATGAAGCCGCGCTCGAAGGTCTGGTGCTGTTCGCGATTCTGTGGTGGTTCGGCCGCGAGCCGCGGCCGCCGATGGCGATCGCCGGCCTGTTTCTGCTGATGTATGCGATCTTCCGCTTCGCCATCGAATTCGTGCGTCTGCCGGATACGCAGATCGGTTATCTGTACGGCAGCAGCTGGTTCACGATGGGCATGCAGCTGTGCGTGCCGATGGTCGTCGCCGGCCTGATCTTTCTCGGCTACGCCTATACGCGGCCGCGAGCGACGGAGGCTTAAGCGATGCCGAGCAGCCTGATCTCGATCCGCAAGCCGCGTCCGGCGACGGAGCGCAGTGCGATCATCGAAGCCGTGCATGCGGCGATGATCGAGGCGATCAAGATCCCGGCAGACGATCGCGCACTGCGGCTGCAGACCTTCGACGCCGGCGATACCCATTTCGGCGCGGA
>JAQGNU010000033.1 GCA_028291645.1 Nevskia sp. | reverse complement strand
CGTGCCGATCAACAGGCCGCCGGCCATCAGCAGGTTCGCCGTCACCGGTTCGATCTTCAAGGTCTGGCCGAGGAAGAACAGCGCGTAGAACTGGCCCGTGTACCAGACCACGCCTTCGCCGGCGGTGGCGCCGAGCAGCGCCAGGATCACCACTTTCAGATTCTTCCATTGGGCGAAGGATTCGGTCAGCGGTGCTTTCGAGCCCTTGCCCTGTTCCTTCATCTGCTTGAACAGCGGCGACTCCGACAACTGCAACCGGATGTAGACCGAGATCGCCAGCAGCAGTGCCGACACCAGGAACGGGATGCGCCAGCCCCATTTGTCGAAGTCTTCGCCGAGGCTCAGGCGGCAGCCGAGAATCACCAGTAGCGACAGGAACAGACCGCCGGTAGCAGTGACCTGGATGAAGCTGGTGGCATAGCCGCGGTTGTCGTTGCGCGAGTGTTCGGCGACGTAGGTTGCGGCACCGCCGTACTCACCGCCGAGTGCCAGGCCTTGCAGCAGTCGCAAAGTGATCAGCAGGATCGGCGCGGCCACGCCGATGCTGGCGTAACTCGGCAGCACGCCGACCAGGAAGGTCGAACTGCCCATGATGACGATGGTGATCAGGAAGGTGTACTTGCGGCCGACCAGATCGCCGATGCGGCCGAACACCAAGGCGCCGAACGGCCGCACCGCGAATCCCGCCGCGAACGCCAGCAGCGCGAAGATGAACGCGCTGGTGTCGTTGAGGCCGGAGAAGAACTGTTTGGCGATGATCGCCGCCAGCGAACCGTAGAGGTAGAAGTCGTACCACTCGAATACGGTGCCGAGCGAGGATGCGAAGATCACTTTGCGCACGGCGGAACGGCTCAGTTCAGGCAATGCAGCACTGCTGCTAGTGGCGCTGTTCATATACTCCCCTCCAGTGGTGCTTCTGATTATGTTTCAGACTATGACTGCAGTTTAGAGCGGCGTCCATGGCAGAACAAAGCGGCCACGGCGCAAGCCGCTTCTGAGCGTCGCGCCGCCAAGCCCCCATTGCGCTGCTGCAATCCCGCTATATAGGTTAGCCAGTCTGCAGATTTATGACACCGATGCATTGACGCAGCTCATTGCGCGGCGTCGATGCGCCGGATCGGCGTCGGACGTTCAGACGGTTATTGGCGCTGCGGACCGAAGCGGCCTGCGATAATGACCGATGCACTATCGCCACAGTTATCACGCGGGCAACTTCGCGGATGTGTTCAAGCACCTCGCCGTCTGCGGTCTGCTCGATGCACTCAGCCGCAAGGACAGCGCTTGGTGTTTTGTCGACACCCATGCCGGCGCCGGCAGTTACGACCTCGGCGGCGCAAGCGCAGCTGCGACGGCCGAATGGCGCGACGGCATCGCGCGGCTCAGCGCTTCGCCCGAGTCGATGGCCATGGCTGGCGCGCCCGCGCTGCTGGCACGCTATCTTGCACTGGTGCGCGATTACGGCGGCGCCGAGCCGCGCGCCTATCCGGGCTCGCCGCTGCTGGCCGCCGCGGTGGCGCGGCCACAGGATCGTCTGCTGCTGTGCGAACGCGTGCCGGAAGTTGCGGATGAGTTGCGCCAGACCCTCGGCCGTCGTGCGACCGTGCACGTGCGCGACGGCTACGAAGCGGCGTCGCTGCTGCCGCCGGCCGAGAAGCGCGGGCTGGTGCTGATCGATCCGCCGTTCGAGCGCAGCGACGAATACGAGGCGATGGCGGATTTCATCATCGCTTCCGCGCTGCGTTTTGCCGGCGGCATTTATGCGGCCTGGTATCCGATCAAGAACGAACATGTCGCCGGCCGTTTCCGTCGTCGGGTTGCGCGCGAAACCGGCAAGCCGACGCTGGATCTGCGGCTCGATGTTGGTGTCGCCGAACGCGCCGCCGGCAGCGTGCGCGCCGACTCCGAACGCCAGGCCAAGCAGGCGCATGCCGCGGGTGCGCGCATCCATGTGTTCTCGCCGCGCAAGGCGCAGACGGTGGTGAAAGTGCGCATGCACGCCTGCGGTCTGCTGATCGTCAACCCGCCGTTCGGCTTCGAAGCGCAGGCGCGCGAAGCGCTGGCGTTCCTGACGCCGCATCTGGCGCAGGGCGCGCGCGCAAGCTGGCAGGTCGAGCCCGTGCAGGCCTGAAGTGCTGCCGTTGCAGTCGTGCGATTTGCGCGCGCACGCCCGACAATGGCGCTTTAATCCGAATCAGCAGCGAAGGAGTGTTTCGTGGACGTCGAAGTTCTGCATCGCGGCAAGTGGCTGGTGCTGAAGCGCGAAGGCCAGTGGGAATACATCTCGCGTACGCGTGAGCGCGGCGCGGCGTTCATCCTGGCGGTCACCGATGCGCAGGAGATCGTGCTGGTGGAGCAGTACCGCACCGCGATCCACGCCCATTCGATCGAGCTGCCGGCCGGCATCATCGGCGACGAAGCCGGTCTCGAACACGAGGCTGTCGAGGCGGCGGCGCTGCGCGAACTCGAAGAAGAGACCGGCTTCCGCGGCAGCCATGCCGAACGCGTGCTGACCGGGCCGGTCGCCGCCGGTTTCGCGTCCGAACTGTTCTATCTGTTCCGCGCCACCGGCCTGACGCGCGTGCACGCCGGCGGCGGCGTGGAAGGCGAGAACATCACCGTGCACCTGGTGCCGCTGCGCGAAGTACGCGCCTGGCTCGAAGCGCGCGCCGCCGAGGGCAAGCTGATCGACGCGCGCGTGCACAGCGGGCTGTGGTATGCGATGCAGGACTGAAGCCGCGGCGGAAAGCTGCGTGAACGCTCTCTTTCGCACGTTGCATTTCGGGTCGACGCTGCGGATGCAGCCTTAGAAGCTGTCCTCAAAATCCCCTCTCCCTGTGGGAGAGGGCTAGGGTGAGGGACGATCTCGCCGGCGCTGATGTGCTCCATAGCGAATGCGCCCCTCATCCGACCCTTCGGGCCACCTTCTCCCGTCGGGAGAAGGGAAAGCAATCGATCGTTCTGCCGTTTTGAGAACAGCTGCTTCGATCGACGGACCGCTACAAAGCTTCCATGAACGCGACCAGATCCGCCTTCTCCTGCGTCGTCAGCTTCACGCCGAGAATCAGGTTGAAGTATTCGACCGTATCTTCCAGTGTCAGCAGCCGTCCGTCGTGCAGGTAGGGCGGCGATTCCTTGATGCCGCGCAGCGGGAAGGTCTTGATCGGTCCATCGTCGACCGCCATCAGTCCATCGATCATGCGCGGCTTGTAGAACCGTGCGGCCTGCAGGTCGTGCATGCTGTTGTCGGTGTAGTACGGCGGCGTGTGGCAGCTGGCGCACTGGCCCTTGCCGAAGAACACGTCCTGGCCATGCAGCTCCGCCGCCGTCGCCTTGGCGGGATAGAGTTTGCCGAAGACATCGAGCTTGGGCGCCGGCGGGAAGTCCAGCAGTTCCTGAAACTCGGCCATGTCGTGCACCTGGCTGCCGCGTTCCAGAATATTGACGCCCTTTTTGGTGGCGATCACCGGGTCGCCATCGAAGTAAGCGGCGCGCTGCTCGAACTCGGTGAAGTCTTCCACCGTCTTCAGCGCGCGCTGCGAACCGAACAGCTGCTGGATGTTGACGCCGCGCAGGCTCGGTGTGTCGATGCGGTGGCGGAACGGCTGCGGACGAATGTCGCCGACCAGATGGGTGGCGTCGTTGGTGTGGCCGTTGGCGTGGCAGTCGAAACAGCTGACACCCATGCTCGGCTTTTCTGAACGGCGATCGCTGGTGGCGTTGAACTGCTGCTGCGGGAACGGCGTCACCAGCAGGCGCAGGCCTTCGAGCTGCTTCGGATTGAGCAGGCCGTCGAACAGTTCGTAGTAGTTGGTCAACGTCACCAGCTTGCCCTGCGAGACATCGCCGAGATCGGTGCGCGTGGTCAGGAAAATCGCCGGCGGAAATTCCGGCAGGAAACGTTCGGGCAGCACGTAGTCGAGATCGAAGCGGGTCAGGTCGCGGCCTTCCTGCGCCTTGATCGCATCGATATGGAATTTCGGGAACAGCATGCCGCCCTCCGCCTGGTTCGGGTGCGGCAGCGGCAGAAAGCCCTGCGGAAAGACGTTGCGCTCGCGGATCTGATCGGACGTCAGCGTCGCCAGATCGTCCCAACCGAGGCCTTTCGGCAGCTTCACGCGCACGCCGGCCTGCAGATGTTTGCCGCGTGTCGCAGTGACGTCCGACGGCTTGTCGCCGAGATCGTAGCGGCTCTCCAGCAGATCGCGATGGCGCTGCTCGATCTTGGCCTTGTCCGCCGACATGCGCTTCTCGACCGTGGCGAAACTCTCGCGGTCGTCCACCGGTGCATAACTGTTGGGTACTTCCGCGGCGCACACCGCGCTTGTCATTAAGCCGAGCATTGTCGCCAGCGCGAACACGCTGCGGACCGAGCTTGAGTGCTGCATGAAATTCTCCCGCACCCTCGGGAGCGGGTGCCCGTGGATCAAAGATCGGCGTTAGCGGACGGTGCGTCCAATTGATGCTGTCAATGCTGCGCGTGCGACAGCTCAGCGGCCTGGTGGCGCAGGGCAACGCGTTTGATGCGTTTGGTCATCGCGATCACGCGGCGTGCGTACGCGATGACGGCGTCGCCGTCGGCGGTCGGCTGGACGTGGCGACAGCTGCGTTCGAATAAGCGCAAGCCCAGATACTCCTCCAACTTCTTCAGCTGGATGCTGAGCGTGGATTGGGTAACGTTGCAGCGTTCGGCGGCGCGTCCGAAGTGCCGCTCTTCGTCCAGGTAAACCAGATATTGGAGCGCTCGTAGATTCACGTTTCCCCCGACGGCATGATTTACGGGGACGATGCGCTGGCACTTTCGATCGAGCAAATTGAATATTCTTATCCGCTCGATAACGGCCGCCTATGTGCGAGCCCGCTGCGTGCAAGCGCTAGCGCTAGCGCAGCGTGCCGATATAGGTCTGCTTGCTGCCGTCGCGGACCGGCGCAGCCGCTGCGGGTTTCGACGGCGCGGGTGTCGTGCGCGCTGCCGGACCACCGGGCAGCAGCGCTTCGAAGCGCTGCACCAGGCTTAGCAACTCGGGTTCGTTGAAGCTGCGCGCGAGCTCCAGAATTTCGCGTGCGTACTCGTCGTTGCGCGCCATCCAGACCGCGTCGATCACGCGATTGGCAGTGCGCCGCAGGCGCACGTACAAATGCGTCGCCAGCGAAAATTTTTCCGCTTCACTCATGGCTGCCTCGCTCCATGGCGCTCACATCGGCGTCGGCTGTGCAGAACATCTAAGGAATCTTTTCGCCGTGCTGCGACAGATCGAGACCGAGCTGCTCGGCTTCCGGCGAAACTCTCAAGCCGATGGTGAATTTGATCGCCAGCAACAGCACCAGCGAAACCGCAGCGCTATAGAACAGCGTTGCGAACGCGCCGAGCGTCTGGATCGCGATATCGGCCGGCGCGCCGGCGATGTCCGGTCGCGAAAACACGCCGGTCAGGATCGCACCGACGATACCGCCGATGCCGTGAATGCCGAACACGTCGAGCGAATCGTCCGCGTCGAGCAGGCGCTTGAGGCCGGTCGCACCCCAGTAGCAGAGTCCGCCGGCGACGACGCCGATCACCAAGGCACCGCTGACATCGACGAAGCCCGAAGCCGGCGTGATCGCCACCAGCCCGGCCACCGCGCCGGAGCAGCCGCCGAGCAGCGAGGCGCGCTTGCGGAATGCCCATTCGACGAACATCCAGGTCAGCGAAGCCGTCGCGGTGGCGAGTTGCGTGACCAGCATTGCCATGCCGGCACGACCGTCGGCGGCGACGGCGGAGCCGGCGTTGAAGCCGAACCAGCCGACCCACAGCAGCGAAGCGCCGATCAAGGTGAACGTGAGGTTATGCGGCACGAAGGCTTCGCGGCCGTAGCCGCTGCGCTTGCCGAGTACGAAGGCGCACATCAGACCGGCGGCGCCGGCGTTGATGTGCACCACGGTGCCGCCGGCGAAATCCTGGTCGCCGAGTGCGGCGAGCCAGCCGGTCGGTTCCCACACCGCGTGCGCCACCGGCGCGTAGACCAGGATCGACCACAAGCCCATGAACAACAGCATCGAGCCAAACTTGATGCGTTCGGCAAAGGCACCGGTGATCAGCGCCGGCGTGATGATCGCGAAGGTCATCTGGAACATCACGAACACCGATTCCGGAATCGTCGGCGCGATATGGCTGACGCTGACCGCACCGGTCGATTTGACGTAGCTCATGCCGCTGAGCAGTACGCGGCTGAAGCCGCCGATCAAGGGCGAACCCGGCGTGAACGCCAGGCTGTAGCCGATCACCACCCACAGCACCGTTACCAGACAGCACACTGCAAAACTCTGTAGGGCGGTCGACAGCACGTTCTTCTGCCGCACCATGCCGGCATAAAACAACGCCAGGCCGGGGATCGTCATCAGCAGCACCAGCGCGGTCGAGCTGAGCATCCAGGCGGTGTCGCCAGCGCTGATCTTGTCGGCGCTGGTGATGTACGGCTGCGTGGGTATTTCGTCGGCACCGGCGGCGGTGCAGAGCAAGGCCAGTGCGACGAAAACGAGCGGCACGGACCAGCGCGATGTTCGCGTCATTGTGGTGTTCACGGTGGTATCCCTAATTCCCAGCAGTGACAACGCAACAAACGCGCCATTTCAGATGATCTATTCGGCCGCTGGTGCACGCTTGCCGGATGCCGCCCTGGGGCCTATCGTGTCGCTTCAAGCCGGGGGTGCTTCCGGCGGCTGCAAGGCCGCGGCGAAGCTGAGAACAAACCCTTGGAACCTGGTCGGGTTGAATCGGATTCATACCGGCGGAGGGAAGGCTTGGTGCCTGGACCGATGCCGTCTGCGCGCCGCTTCCCACGCCTCATCTGTGAGGAAGTGCCATGAGCGTTGCCCCCAAAACCATCAGCGACAAGCTCGGCGGAAAGCTGGCCGAGGAAATGACCCAGAGCCGTGCCGACGAGTTGTCGGAAGAAGTGCGCAAACCCTTTCCACGCAGCCGCAAGATTTATGTGCAGGGTTCGCGTGCGGACCTGCGCGTGCCGATGCGCGAGATCAGCCAGACCGATACGCACTCGGCGAGTGGCGATGTCGCCAATCCGCCGCTGACGGTGTATGACACCAGTGGTCCGTATACCGAGCCGGCGACGGCGATCGATCTGTTGTCCGGCCTCGCGCCGCTGCGCTCCGCCTGGATCGCCGAGCGTGGCGATACCGAAGAATTGCGCGGCCCGACCTCGATCTTCGGTCGCATCCGCGCCGCCGACGACAAGACGCGGCATCTGCGTTTTTCGCACATCCGCAAGCCGCTGCGTGCCCGATCCATTAATGGGGCAGGCGCCAACGTCAGCCAGATGCACTACGCCCGGCGCGGCATCATCACGCCGGAGATGGAGTACATCGCGATCCGCGAGAACATCCGCGTGCAGGAGCTGCGCGAGTCCTACGGCCAGGCCGGCTACCTGCACCGTCACCGGGGCAATTCCTTCGGCGCTTCGATTCCCGAAGCGATCACGCCGGAGTTCGTACGCAGCGAAATCGCGCGCGGCCGCGCGATCATCCCCGCCAACATCAACCATCCGGAACTGGAGCCGATGATTATCGGCCGCAACTTCCTGGTGAAGATCAACGCCAACATCGGCAACTCGGCAGTGAGTTCTTCGATCGCCGAGGAAGTCGAGAAGATGGTGTGGGCCACGCGCTGGGGCGGCGACACCGTGATGGACCTGTCGACCGGCAAGCACATCCACGAAACGCGCGAATGGATCATCCGCAATTCGCCGGTTCCCATTGGTACGGTGCCGATCTATCAGGCGCTGGAGAAAGTCAACGGCAAGGCCGAGGAACTGACCTGGGAAATGTTTCGCGACACCTTGATCGAACAGGCCGAGCAGGGCGTGGATTACTTCACCATCCATGCTGGCGTGCGTCTCGCCTACATCCCGATGACCGCGAAGCGCGTCACCGGCATCGTCTCGCGCGGCGGCAGCATCCTCGCCAAATGGTGCCTCGCGCATCACCAGGAAAATTTCCTCTACACGCATTTCGAAGACATCTGCGAAATCATGAAAGCCTATGACGTCAGCTTCTCGCTCGGCGATGGCCTGCGTCCGGGCTGCATCGCCGATGCCAACGACGACGCCCAGTTCGGCGAACTGGAGACGCTCGGCGAACTGACGCAAATCGCCTGGAAGCACGACGTGCAGACCATGATCGAAGGCCCCGGCCATGTGCCGATGCACCTGATCAAGGAGAACATGGAGAAGCA
>JAQGNU010000064.1 GCA_028291645.1 Nevskia sp. | reverse complement strand
GCCGTCCTGCAGGCCGTAGACCCAGCCATGCACGGTAACCTCCTGGTTGCGGTTCCAGGCGTCCTGCATCACTGGCAGGCGACAGACGTTGACCACCTGCTCGATCACATTCAATTCACACAGCAGGCGCTCGCGTTCGGCACGGACCGGCTCCGCCATCAGCAGATCTTCGTGGCGCGAGAACACTGCGCGCACATGCGCGATCCAATGATCCGCCAAGCCGACGCGCTTCTCTTCCAAGGCCGCATGCACGCCGAGGCAGCCGTAGTGGCCGGTGACGATGATGTGCTTGACCTTCAGCACTTCCACCGCGAACTGAATCACCGAAACGCAGTTCAGGTCCGACTGCAGCACGATGTTGGCGATATTGCGATGGACGAAGATTTCGCCCGGCAGCAGGCCGCAGATCTCGTTGGCCGGCACGCGGCTGTCGGAACAACCGATCCACAGATATTCCGGATTGTGCTGGGCCGCGAGCCGCGGGAAGAAGCCTGGCTGCTCTGCGGCTAAGCGCTCTGCCCATTCCCGATTGTTGTCCAGCAGCCGCTGCAGCGACGATTCGTGGTCGTGATTACAGTGTTCGTGCGAGTCGCTCATGCAGGAAAGTTGTTCTCAAGTCGACATCGAGTCGGGTGCCTACTTTAACGTCTGCGCGAGTGTCGGTGACACCGGCACACTTAAATCCAGCAACATCTGTGCAAATGCTTTGCCCTGCGGATCGCTGCGCAGGCTCGCCGCGCCGCCATTGCCGAGCGCGTTGTACAGCAGGAAATTAAGGCTGTTGCTGGCCGCCAGCGTCCAGCGCTCCACACGGCCGTGAGCACCGCCGGCGAGCACATGCGCGAAATAATTGCGCACGACGGCTGGCGTCAACACTTTTTCCAGCAGCGGCAGATATTCGGGCAGGCGCGCGATCACGCCGATATTCGAGTGATCGCCCTTGTCGCCGGAGCGCGCCAGCGCCAGCTTGATCAGGGGGACGTAAACCGCATCTGCGGCGAGCCTTGCAGTTGCCACCTCGATCGGCACCGGCGGCACGACAAAACCGCCCATGGTCGGCACCTCGACGGCAAAGCGTCGTTCGTCGACCACGACCTCGATCGGCAGCTGATTTTTCGGCACCAAGGTCGAGAACAGTTTCGGAATCATCTGCGGCTCCGGCCGGCCGCCGCCGAAATAACCGGTGAAACCGGGCGCCATGCCGGTCGCGGCCTGCGCGATCTCGCGTGCGAACAGCTTCAGCGCTTTCGGGTTCGGATGTTGTGCGACGATTTTCACCACCACTTCGCGCGTCGCTGCGGCAGCTGCACGCGCATGCAGGCCATAGGTTTCTTCGGCGCCGATACAGTGGATGTCCACGCCAGTGAAGTCGCCCAGTTTGGCCGCAAGCAATTGGCGGCGAACTTTCTCGATCACCGCCGATGCCGACGCACGGCCCTTACGCGCCGCGTCGATTCCGCCGATCATGAACAGCGCGGCGCAACGCATGCCCGCCGGATACGTTGCGCTGACTTTATAGTGCGCCGTTGGCGGCAAGCCTTTGGCACCGGTGACGCGCACACGATCCTTGCCAATCTGCTCAAGCTTCACTTGCGTGAAATCGCAGACCACGTCCGGCAGCAGATAGGCGCGCGGATCGCCGATCTCGTACAGCATCTGTTCCAGCACCGTGTTGACCGACACCAGGCCGCCGGTGCCATCGGGCTTGCTGACGACGAAGTCGCCGCTGGCTTCGACCTCGACGATCGGAAAACCCATGTCGGCGAAGCCGTCCTGCACCAGTTCCCAATCGGTGAAATTGCCGCCAGTGCATTGCGCGCCGCATTCAATGATGTGCCCGGCGACACTGCCCGCGGCGAGCTTGTCGTAATCGTCCGCGGCCCAGCCGAACTCGTGCATCAGCGGTCCCAGCACGACCGCGGAATCGACACAGCGGCCGGTGATGACGATATCCGCACCCGCCGCCAGCGCCTTCGCGATCGGGATCGCACCGAGATAGGCATTCATCGACACCAGCGTCGACGGCATCGCCGCGCCAGTTTCGATTTCGCTGAGCCCGCTGAATTCCTTCTTGCGCGGCAGCAGATCGTCGCCGAGCACCACGCCGACCTTGAGACTTACACCGGCAGCGCTCGCCGCGGCTTCGAGCGCGCGCTTGCAGGCCAGCGGATTCACACCGCCCGCGTTAGCGACGACTTTGACGCCCTGCTGCTTGATCTGCATCAGCAGCGGCGCCATCACGTGTTCGACGAAATCGGTGGCATAGCCGTCATTGGCATCACGCATCCGCTTGGCCGCGAGGATCGACATGGTGATCTCGGCCAGGTAGTCGAAGACTAAGTAATCGATGTTACCTTTATCCAACAATTGGGCCGCTGCTGTATTCGTGTCGCCCCAGAACGCCGAGGCGCAGCCGATACGGATGTTTTTCATGACGCGCGTATTTTTCCTTCGAACCAGCGGTAATCTAGAGGCGAAGCTGTATCGTCCTCTATCCTAACCGATCGCCGGAGCGCTCATGATTTGATGGAATTACAAATTACCCATTTGTCATGAAAACGACCGCGGCCAGCAACACGGCGGCGTATAGCGCAGCGATCAGATCGTCGACCATGATGCCGAAACCGCCTTCGACGCGGCGGTCCAGTACGCGGATCGGCCAGGGTTTCCAGATGTCGAACAGGCGAAACAGCATGAACGCGGCAATCGTCCAAGCGAGTTGCCGCTGCCAGCCGCCGTGCGCGAGTCCCAACGCCGGTAACAGCGGCACACAGCTGACCAGCAAGCCCACCACTTCGTCGAATACGATGCCGCCGTGATCGTGCACGCCCAGACGCTTGGCGCTGACCCCGCAGACCCAGCAGCCGAAACCGAACAGCAGTACGACCAGCGGCAGATAAACCGCCAGCGGCAGCGGCCGCAGCAGAAACCATAGCGGCAGTGCCGCCAGCGTGCCAGCAGTGCCCGGTGCTACCGGCGACAGGCCGGAGCCAAACCAGAACGCCAGCAGATGCTCCCAGGTGGTCATGATCAGCCGCGGCGGCGGCTGATACGCGCGCTTCGATTTTCGGTTCGGCTCGCTCATAAAAACTCAGCCATTCAGTTTCGGCAAGGGCGCAACGCTCATCGCTTCGCCCCACAAACAAGCACCGACGCGCTCCATCTGCGCGGGCACACCGCTGCTATACCAGTCGATCGATGCTGCGATTACAGTCTCGCCGCTATTCGCCGCAACCAGGCTGGCGACGCGGCGCGCCACCGCCTCACCGGTATCCAGCAGGCGCACCTGTGAACCGGCGACCTCGGTGATCAAGCTGCGCAAGAACGGATAGTGCGTGCAACCGAGCACGATGACATCGGCACCTGCGTCGAGCAGCGGCTGCGTATAACGCTGCACCAGCGCGCGGGTCGCGGCTGAGTTCAACTCGCCCTGCTCGATCTGCTCGACCAGTCCCGGACAAGGTTGCGTGATTACCCGCACGCCACCGGCGTGACGATCGATCAGCTTCAGCAACTTGTCGCCGGCGAGTGCCGCGCCGGTGGCGAGCACGCCGACGACGCCACTGTGCGTCAGCGCCACCGCCGGTTTCACCGCGGGCTCCATGCCGACGAAGTTGAGCGAGTAGTTGGCGCGCAGGTATTCGACTGCAGCGATGGTCGCGGTGTTGCAGGCGACGACGATCAGCCCGGCGCCGCGTGCGATCAGGAAATCGGTGATCGCGACAGCGCGCGCGATGATCTGGTCCTGCGACTTGCCGCCGTAAGGGCAATGCCCGCTGTCGGCGACGTAGATGAAACGCTGCCGCGGCAACTTCTGCACGAGCTCGCGCAGCACCGAGAGTCCACCGAGACCGGAATCGAACACGCCGATCGGCGGCGGCGCTTCAGAACTTGAAGTGGTCATAGCCGCTCAGTTCTACAGTCATCGAATGACCGGACGCATCGAACCAGCGCAGGCCGGGCGCCGCGGTAATGCGACCGATCGGCGTTAACGCCAGCGCCAGCGCAGCTTGTGCTTCACGCAGCCGTTGCGGCGGGATGCAGACACAGAGTTCGTAATCGTCGCCGCCCGCAACCTGCAGTTGCAGACGCTGTGAAGGCGCATGCTGCTGCGCGAACGCCGGTGACATCGGCAGATCCTGCACCGCGATCTCGGCGCCGACATTGCTCGCAGCGAGGATGTGCCCGATATCACCAGCCAGACCATCGGACAGATCGATCGCCGCCGTTGCGAATTCGCGCAGGCACAAGCCGGCGGCCAAGCGTGGCGTCGGGTAATCGAGCCGCGCGCGCAGTTGTCGATGCGCGTCGGTCGTCGGGTGCATCGAGTCCGGCGTCTGCAGCAACTGCAGCGCGAGTGCTGCGTCACCGAGCGTGCCGGTCACGCACACCACATCGCCGACCTGCGCACCGCTGCGTCGCAAGGCCAGCGCTTCCGGCACCTGGCCAATGGCGGTGATGGTGATCGCCAGCGGCCCACGCGTGGTGTCGCCGCCAATCAAATGGATGCCCGCATCGCGCGCCAGTGCATGCAAACCGTCGGCGAACTGTTCGAGCCAGCTCGCATCGAATTCCGGCAGCGTCAACGCCAACAGAAACGCCTGCGGTTCGGCGCCCATCGCGGCGAGGTCCGACAGATTCACTGCGAGCGCTTTCCAGCCGATCGCATGCGCTGCAGTCTCGATCGGGAAATGCCGGCCGGCGACCAGCGTGTCGGTGGTCAGTGCAGCGACGCATCCTGCGATCGGCCGCAGCAATGCGCAATCGTCGCCGATGCCGAGCGCAACATCAGCCGTCTCGGAAACCCGAGCGAAGTAGCGGCGGATCAGTGTGAATTCATTGATAACTGATTCCCCTTCAGCCACCGGCGCCGGCGCAGGAACGCGCCGCGACCTTCAACCGGCGGCAATCTCGGTCGCGCGCGCGCTGCGCGCGATCTTGTCGAGCACGCCGTTGACGAACTTGAAACCGTCCTCGGCGCCGAAGGTCTTGGCCAGGCTGACCGATTCGTTGACGACGACTTTCCACGGTACTTCCGGCCGGAACTGCAGTTCGTACGCGCCGAGCAGCAGCACCGCGTATTCAACCGGATCGAGCTGTTCGAGCGGGCGATCCAGATGCGGACGCACCAGTTCGATCAGCGCGTCAGCGTTCTCGACGGTGCCGCGCAGCAATTCGGAGAAATACTCCGGATCGGCGCGGCCCAGTCCTTCCGGCTGTTCGCGGAATTGCTTCAGCAGGATTTCCGGCGCAGTCTCGTTGACCAGCCATTGGTACAGCGCCTGCATCGTCAGCCGGCGCGCGAGGCCGCGGCGGCTCTGCGGCGCTTGCTGCTCGCTCATCGTGCGGCGCCTGCGTCGATCTCGCGTAGCAGACGGATCATTTCGAGCGTCGCCGCAGCCGCTTCATAGCCCTTGTTGTCGTCACCGCCACCCGCGCGCTGCTGTGCTTGCGCCGGCGTGTTGACCGTCAGCACACCGAAGCCGAGCGGCAGGCGATGCTTGGTGGAAACCTCGCGCAGGCCGCGCGAGCACTCGCCGGCAACGAATTCGAAATGCGGCGTGTCGCCACGGATCACCGCGCCAAGCACGACGACGCCGTCATAGCGATCGCTCTTCGCCAATGCCGCGACTGCTAGCGGCAATTCGAACGCGCCGGGTGCACGCAACTCTTCGATGCGCGAAGCGGGTACACCCCAGTCCTGCAGACAGCGGCGCGCGCCCGCGATCAGCGGATCGACGATGTCGAGGTTCCAGCGCGTCGCCAATACGGCGATGCGCACATGCTGGAATTCACGCGCGCCGGGTTTGGCGGGTGCGGCATAGCCGGCTTTGACTGCCGCAGGCTTGACGATTTTCTTCGAGCTGGTTTTTGGGGAGGGCACTGAGCGCTTCTGCATGCGTGATAGAAATAGGACGGGCTGCGATCAATCGCAGTGGACGTATTCGACGACTTCGAGACCGAAACCGGACAGCGCCTGCATCTTCTTCGGCGCCGACAAGACGCGCATCTTGCTCACGCCGAGGTCGGCCAGGATCTGCGCGCCGGCACCGTAAGTCCGCAACATCGGCCTGGTGTCCTGCGGCTCTTCGTACTGCGGCAGGTTCAGCGAAACGATCTGCTGTACCAGCTCGCGCGGCGGCTCCGGCTTGCGCAGCAGGACCACGACGCCGCTCCCTTCTTCGGCGACACGCTGCAGCGCACGACGCAGCGGCCAGCTGAAGCGCTCGTGCTCGACACCGAGCATGTCGGACAGCATATTGCGTACGTGTACGCGCACCAGCGTCGGCGCCTTGCCACCGATCTTGCCGCGCACCAGCGCCAGATGCACGGTGTTCTCGATCGCATCGAGATAGGTCACCAGATGGAACTCGCCGAACTCGGTACGCACGTTGGTTTCGGCGACGCGCTCGATCGTGTGTTCGTTGGCGAGGCGGTAGCGGATCAGATCGGCGATCGTGCCGATCTTCAGATTGTGCTCACGCGCGAACGCCATCAGCTCGGTGCCGCGTTTCATCGTGCCGTCGTCGTTGACGATCTCGCAGATGATCGCCGACGGTGAGGACAGGCCGGCGAGCCGCACCAGATCGACCGAAGCCTCGGTATGGCCGGCACGCGTCAGCACGCCGCCTTCGGCGCAGCGCAGCGGAAAGATATGACCGGGACGCGAGAAGTCGTCCGGCTTCGATGAAGGATCAGCCAGCGCCCGCGCGGTCTTGGCGCGGTCGGCAGCGGAAATTCCCGTCGTGGTGCCGTGCTTGTAGTCGACCGAAATGGTGAATGCGGTGCGGTGGCTTTCGGTGTTCTCGGCCACCATCAACGGCAGCCGCAGCTCTTCGAGACGCTCACGCGTCATCGGCATGCAGATGATGCCGCTGGAATGCCGCACGATGAAGGCAACGGCTTCCGACGTCACTTTCTCCGCAGCCATGATCAGATCGCCCTCGTTCTCGCGATCCTCGTCGTCCATCATGATGACCATGCGACCGGCGCGGATATCCGCGATCACGTCTTCGATGGTATCCAGCATGGGCGCATGCGCATCGTTCATCGCAGTGACTTTATTCATTTTCATTCTCATTCCTTGATCTCGCGTGCTTCGATCAAGCGTTCCAGGTAACGCGCGATCAAGTCGACCTCCAGATTCACCGCCGAGCCGGGCTGCAGCGCGCCCAGCGTGGTATGGGTCCAGGTTTGCGGGATGATGTTAACGCCAAACCGCGTGCCCTGAACCTCGTTGACGGTCAGGCTGACGCCATCGATCGCCACCGAACCCTTGCGCGCGATGTAGCGCGCCAGCCCTGCGGGTGCTTCGAAACTGAGTCGCCAGGAGCGCGCATCCTCGTGCTTTTCGCGCAAATGACCGACGCCGTCGACGTGGCCCGCCATCAAATGCCCGCCGAGCGGCTTCGCCGGCGTCAGCGCTTTTTCCAGATTGACCTTGGTACCGACCACCCAGCTGCGGGCAATGGTGGCGTCCAGCGTTTCTACCGACAGGTCGGCGACGAACGCATGCGACAGCAACTCAACCGCGGTCAGGCAGACGCCGCTGACGGCGATGCTGTCGCCAACCTGTACGCCGTCGAGATAGCTGCCGGCGGTTTCGATGCGCAGACGACGATCCCCGCCGACCGTTTCGACCGATGCGATATGACCTAGGGCTTCGACAATACCGGTAAACATCTAGTGGCCTGCGACAGATGAAGCGATAGTTAGCATGGACGATGGATCGTGCGTCGAGGCAAGGCGCGAGGAGGAGACATAGTCGACACTATGGCGACGACGAGCAACGCCGCATCGGCGCACGAGACGCGCACAGGCGCTATCGATTGGTCTGTTGCAGGCCACTATGCCTCCTCGGTACTGCGATGATGCGGATGTCGTCGCCGATCATGCGCAAATCGGTGACTTTAAGATCGACGCGGTGATCGAGCTTCTGCAGCGCCGGCAGGTACGCCAACGGACGCGCGGCGTCGCCGAGCAGGCTCGGCGCCAGATACAGCACCAGCTCGTCGACCAGGCCTGCGGCCAGAAAACTGCCGGCGAGCGTCGGCCCGCATTCGACCAGTACCTCGTTGATCTCCTGCTGTGCCAGCAGGCGCAGCACTGCGGCCAGATCGGCGCGGCCATCGACGCCGCTCGGCACCGGCAAGGTTTGCACGCCTGGCACATCCTGCGCCATTGCATGATCGCCGTGGATCAGTCGGAAGCGGCGCGCAGCGCCGGCTTCAGACCAAATTCTTGCGCTGCCTGGCACGCGGCGCTGCAGATCCAGCACGATGCGGTCCGGCTGCCGCCGCACGCCCACCGCCGCATCACCGACATAGTCCCGCACATTCAGCTGCGGGTCGTCGGCTAGTACAGTGAAGCTGCTGGTCAGCACAGCACCCGCTTCGGCGCGCAGACGATGCACGTCGGCGCGCGCAGCCGCGCCGGTAATCCATTTTGATTCGCCGGAAGCCGCCGCGGTGCGACCGTCGAGGCTGGCACCGAGCTTCAAGGTGAGCCACGGACGTGCACGCGTCATCCGCGAGACAAAGCCGCGATTGAGCGCGGCCGCCTGCTCGCCGAGCAGACCGAGCTGCACCTCGATCCCGGCGGCACGCAGTCGCGCGAAACCGCTGCCGGCAACGCGCGGATTCGGATCCTGCATCGCCGCACACACGCTGCGTACGCCGGCGGCGATCAAGGCGTCCGCGCAAGGCGGCGTACGGCCGTGATGCGAGCAGGGTTCGAGCGTCAGATAAACGTCGGCGCCGCGCGCGCGTTCGCCCGCTTCCCGCAGCGCCAGCACTTCTGCATGTAGCTCGCCGGCGCGAACATGGAAGCCGCGGCCAACGATCTCACCGTCGCGGACGATGACGCAGCCAACGCGCGGATTCGGCTGCGTGCTGGCCTTGCCGCGTGCGGCCAACTGCAGCGCTTCGGCCATGAAACCAGCAGCGGCGGTGATCATGCAATCGAGCGGTACTGCCTCACTCATCGCGCTTGCGCGGCGGCTTGGCCGGCGCGTCGTCCGCGGCGATCAGCTGCATCTGGCTGCGCCGCACTTCCGCGCTCGGCAGTTTTTCAAGGCGCTCGATCTCTTCGCGAAACGCATTGACATCCTCGAAGCTGCGATAGATCGACGCGAAGCGCACATAGGCAACATGATCGAGATCGCGCAACTCATCCATCAGCCACTCGCCGATGCGGCGCGAGGCGACTTCGCGCTCGCCGGTCGCACGCAACTTGCGCATGACGTTTTCGATCGCGTGATCGACCGTTTCCGGCTGCACCGGACGTTTGTATAAGGCATTAGCGATACCACGGCGCAGCTTGTCCTCGTCGAACGGCTCCGGAATGCCGTTGCGCTTGAGCACGAACGGCATCGTCAGCTGCGCCTTCTCGAAACTGCTGAAACGACTGCCGCAACGCTCGCATTCGCGGCGCCGCTTGACCTGCGTGCCTTCCTCGTACAGGCGCGAATCGATCACGCGCGTGTTCGGCGCTTTGCAGAACGGGCATTGCATGGCTGACGCTCTGCGTCAGCAGTGTCCAGCGTCCAGTTTCCGGTTTCCAGTTAAAGCCAAACTCGGCTGTTCTGGAAACTGGAACCCGGAAACCGGAAACTGCTTTCTCACGCGGCTTTCTTCGCCAGCTGATACACCGGATAGCGCGCGCACAGCGCCCCCACCTGACTGCGCACGCGCGCGATGGTGGCGTCGACATCGATGCCGCTGCTCTGTGCATCGACGATGTCGGCGATCCAGCCGGCGATCTCGGCCATGTCGCGCTCGCCGAAGCCGCGCGTGGTGCTGGCCGGGCTGCCGATGCGCAGGCCCGAAGTGACGAAAGCCGAGCGTGGATCGTTCGGTACCGCGTTCTTGTTGACGGTGATATGCGCCGCACCCAGCGCCGCTTCGGCGTCCTTGCCGGTGACGTTCTTGGCGACCAGGTCGAGCAGGAACAGATGATCGTCGGTACCGCCGGAAACCACTTTGTAGCCGCGCTCGAGGAACACCTGCGCCATCGCGCGAGCGTTGACGACGACCTGCTTCTGATAATCCTTGAACTCTGGTGCCAGCGCTTCCTTGAACGCGACCGCCTTGGCGGCAATCACGTGCATCAACGGTCCGCCCTGGATGCCGGGGAACACCGCCGAATTGAATTTCTTGTTGAAGTCTTCCGGCTGGCCCTTGCTGAGGATGATGCCGCCGCGCGGACCGCGCAGCGTCTTGTGCGTGGTGCTGGTGACGACGTGCGCATGCGGCAGCGGACTCGGATAAATGCCGGCCGCGACGAGGCCGGCGATATGCGCCATGTCGACCCAGAACCAGGCGCCGACCTGGTCGGCAATCGCGCGCATGCGCGCCCAATCCTTGATGCGCGAATAGGCCGAGAAGCCGCCGATCAGCAGCTTCGGCTTCTCCGCCAGCGCAATGCGTTCCATCTCGTCGTAGTTGATCAGGCCGCTGTCCGGATCGAGGCCGTAGGACACCACTTTGTAGTGCTTGCCGGAGAAGTTGGCCGGATGACCATGCGTCAGATGGCCGCCATGCGCGAGGCTCATGCCCATGATGGTGTCACCCGGCGAAACCAGCGCCATGAACACGGCCGCATTCGCCTGCGCGCCGGAATGCGGCTGCACGTTGGCATAGTCGGCGTCGAACAATTGTTTGACGCGCTCGATCGCCAGGTTTTCGGCGATGTCGACGAATTCGCAGCCACCGTAATAGCGCTTGCCCGGATAACCTTCGGCGTATTTGTTGGTCAATTCCGAACCCTGCGCTTCCATCACCGCCGGACTGGTGTAATTCTCCGAGGCGATCAGTTCGATATGCGCTTCCTGTCGTCCACGCTCGCTTTCGATCGCGCGGAACAACTCGGGATCGGCCTGGGCCAGTGATTTCGCTTGGGTCCACATAATTTCGAGTCCGAAAAAGCTTAGTCGCGCAAAGCACGCAAAGCGTGCAATCAATAATCCTTAGCGGTCTTCGCGTACTGGGCGCGAAACCGGTTTCAATCAACCACCTCAAGCATCAAGTCCAGCGCCGCACGCGCCGGATCGGCAATCTCTTGCGGCACCTGGATGCGATTCACCACCTGCCCGGTGACCAGATTGTCCAGCGTCCAGGCCAGGTGCTGCGGATCGGTGCGGAACATGGTCGAGCACATGCAGACCATCGGCGACATGAACTGCACGGTGACGCCCTTCGGCTTCATCTCGTCGCGCAAGCGGTTGACCAGGTTCAGCTCGGTGCCGACCAGCCAGTGCGTGCCGGCTGGTGACGCGCGGACGGTGCGCAGGATGTATTCGGTCGAACCGACGTAGTCCGAGTTCTCGCACACTTCGAAATCGTTTTCCGGATGCGAAATCACTTTCCCGTCTGGTACGTCACGGCGGAACTTGACGATATGGTTGGGATGGAACATCTGGTGGACCGAGCAGAAACCTTTCCACAGGATGATCTTGGCCTTGCGAATCTCGTCAGGCTTAAGACCGCCCATCGGTTTGGTGAAATCCCACAACACCATCTCTTCGAGCGGAATGCCCATGCGATGGCCGGTGTTACGGCCCAGATGTTGATCCGGAAAGAACAACACCTTCTCGCGCCGCGAAAACGACCATTCGAGTACGCCACGCGCGTTTGAGCTGGTGCAGACGATACCGCCGTGGCTACCGCAGAACGCCTTCAGGTCGGCGGCCGAATTGATGTAGGTAACTGGAGTGACTTTCTGGTCCGGATCAAGCACTTCCGACAACTCGTTCCAGCACTTTCTGACCTTCACCAGATTGGCCATGTCGGCCATCGAGCAGCCCGCGGCGAGGTCCGGCAGGATCACGTTGCGCTCACCGAACGTCAGGATATCCGCAACTTCGGCCATGAAATGCACGCCGCAGAACACGATGTGCTCGGCGTCGGAATTGGCTGCCATCTGCGACAGCTTCAGCGAATCGCCCGAGAAATCAGCGTGTTTGAACACTTCGTCGCGCTGATAATGGTGGCCGAGCACGGCCAGGCGCTTGCCGAGGATTTTCTTGGCGGCGACGATGCGTGCGTCGCAATCCTCGTCCGGCAGCAGGTTGAAACGATCGATTTTAAGTGCGGCGGCCATGGCGAACCTCAGTGGCGCGAAACCCTCGACAACGACGCCTATTTTAGCCGATCTGCCGGCGGCACCGTCGCCGCTCCGCAGTTCGCTCCGGCTGCTTTCGTCAATCCACGATCGTCAGCGGCACCATCAACGGCCCAGCCGTGCTAGCCGCCGGCGGCGTCGCCGTGACCTGAATCGTGCCGATCTGGGTTGTCGCTGCCAGTGCCTGCCCTGCGTTCTGCGGCTTGGTGCTGCCGCTGATCACCGCAAGCGTGCTGTCGCTAAGGGTCCACGTGATCTGGCGCGTAACGTCCTGCAGCAGGGCGCCATCGTTGTAACTGCCCACCACGCAGAACTGCAGCGGAATAGTGGTGCCGGTAAAGATAGTCGCCGTTGGCGGCGTGTCGTAGTCGGCCGTCGTCGCCTTGGTGCAATCGGGCGGCACGATATCGCTTGGCTGCGGTGACAGCACATCGTTCGGTGGCCGCGGCAAGGACGTGATTCTGATCCCCTCCAAGCTCGCCAATACCGTACTGATCTGCAGATCGGTCGCCGTCAGCAATTCCGAACCACCCTGCGTAAAGCTGGCAGAAATGGTGACGGGGCCGCCCTCGGACGTGGCATTCAGAATATTCGAGACGCCGGACAAGCCGAACGCCAGCACCGTGGTATCGCTCGTCGTCAGCGTCGCCTGCGAGCTGATGTCTTGCACTGCGCCATTGTTCAGGTTCGCGTAGACGTTGACCTTTTCGGTATTGCCGACCACGAGTTGCTGCGGCACCGCCGGTACCGCGCTCGGATCGACCACGAATTCGGGTTTCTCGACGATCGAGTCGATATCCGCCACCGTCACCTGGGTCGACGCGGTATAAGTGCAGGAATCGAAGCCGACCACGGCGATCAAAGGCGCGCCTGCGGTCAGGCCGGTGATCACGCCGCTGCTTGGATTGACTGTCGCTTCGCCTGGGTCCGGCACCAGGAAGGACCAGTTCACACCGAGCGACTGGACGTTCTGCTCCTGGCCGTTCAACTGTGCAACCACGGTCAGGGTTTCGGTGGTGCCGGCGCCCATCGAGAAGCCGGTGCTGGTCAGCGAATTGCCATTGTTTTGAACCTGATCGGGCGGCAGACCAGGCGGCAGCACCGCATTACCCTGGATCACGCGCTTGACCGTGAGCGACTGCGGCGTACCGACGTTGACGCCGATCGACGCGGTCACCCCGAAGTAGTTGGCGGTGATCACCGCAGTGCCGCCGCCCACCGGCGTCACCACGCCGTTGGCGTAGAAGCCGCCGCCGGGCGCGGGCTGATCGCCGTTGCTGACGGTGACGGTACCGGGGCTGGAGCTGGACCAGACCACGCGCGTGGTGAAATCACCACTGCTGCCATCCTTGAACACCAAGACCGCACGCACGGTGCTGCGGAAACACTCGTACATATCGAAGAACGTCGCGCCGGCCACGGCCGAGGACGAGGTGACCACTAAGTAGTCGGGACCATTGCCTTTACCGACGACACCATTGCCGCCACCGCAGGCCGCAATCGCCAGCGGCAAGGCCGCAGTCATCAAGGAACTTAGCAGCTTGCTTCCGCGACGCTGCAGGGCGGTCATCAGTCGATCGAGAGTCTTCATTAGGAAACTGTCACTGCAGGAGTCGCCGCTGCGGCCGTCGCCGGAGCGACAGTGCTGCGGATGGAAAGCTCGCGCAACTGGCGCGCATCGACCAGCCCGGGGGCATCGGTCAAGGGATCGTGCGCGGTCTGCGTCTTCGGGAATGCAATCACTTCACGGATCGATGCGCTGCCGGACATCAGCATCACCAGCCGATCCAGACCCAGTGCGATACCACCGTGCGGCGGCGCGCCGAAGCGCAGCGCCTCGAGCAGGAAGCCGAACTTCTCCTGTGCTTCGGCATCGCTGATGCCGAGCAGGCGGAACACCGACTGCTGCAGGTCGGCGCGATGGATGCGCACCGAACCGCCGCCGACTTCGACCCCGTTCAGCACGAGGTCGTAACCCTGCGACAGCACGCCGCCTGGATCACGCTCAAGCGCCGCGGCGTCGCCCACTCCATTTTGGGCCTTCGGCGCAGTGAACGGATGATGCAGCGCTACCCAGCGGCCGGCGCCATCGTTGGCTGCGTCGTCGCGCTCGAACATCGGCCAGTCGATCACCCACAGTGCACGCCAGCCGGGCGCGGTGAAGCCGAGCTCCGCGCCGAGCTTGATGCGCAGTGCGCCGAGCGCATCGCAGACCACCTTGAACTTGTCGGCACCGAAGAAAATGACGTCACCGTCGGTAGCACCGGTACGCTCAAGAATGCCGGCGAGTGCTGCATCCGAAAGATTCTTGACGATCGGCGACTGCAGACCGTCGCGGCCCTTGGCCTTGTCGTTGACGATGATGTAGGCCAGCCCACGCGCGCCGTACTGCTTGACGAATTCGGTGAAACTGTCGATCTGTCCGCGCGACAGTTTCTCCTTGCCGCCCGGCACGCGCAGCGCGGCCACACGGCACTTCGGATCGTTGGCCGGCGTGGCGAACACCTTGAAGCTGCTATCGGCCACCAGATCCTTGATCTCGACCAGCTCCAGCGTGTTGCGCAGGTCCGGCTTGTCGGAACCGTAGCGCGTCATCGCCTCGGCGTAGCTCATGTGCGGCAGCTTGCCGAGATCAACCTGCATTACCGCCTGGAACAGGTCGACGAACATTGTCTCGATCAGCGCCATGATCTCGTCCATGCTGAGGAACGAGGTCTCGACGTCGAGCTGGGTGAATTCCGGCTGGCGATCGGCACGCAGGTCCTCGTCGCGGAAGCAGCGCGCGATCTTATAGTAGCGATCGAGGCCACCAACCATCAGCAACTGCTTGAACAATTGTGGTGACTGCGGCAGCGCAAAGAAATGCCCGGCGTGGGTGCGGCTCGGCACCAGATAATCGCGCGCGCCTTCCGGCGTTGCACGCGTCAGGATCGGCGTTTCGACATCGATGAAGCCGAGCGCGTCCATCGATGCGCGAATGCGGCGAATCACTTCGTGGCGCAGCCGCAGATTCTTCTGCATCAGCGGCCGGCGCAGATCGAGATAACGATACTTCAGGCGCGTCTCTTCACCGACCGCCTCGTCGTCCAGCGTAAACGGCGGCGGCTCCGAGCGATTCAGTACTTCCAGCGCTTCGGCCAGCACTTCGATCTTGCCGGTCGCCAGGTTGGCGTTGACCGTGCCTTCCGGCCGCGGCCGCACGCGACCGCTGATCTGCACGACGTACTCGCTGCGCAGCCGTTCGGCCTGCTTGAAGATCTCCGGTTGGTCCGGATCGAACACGATCTGCAGCACACCTTCGCGGTCGCGCAGATCGATAAAAATGACGCCGCCGTGATCACGGCGACGCTGCACCCAGCCACACACGCGAACGGTTTGCCCGGTCGACGTCTCGGTGACCGAGCCGCAATAGTGAGAACGCATCATCAGGAAATGGGACTAGAACTAGGCCAGCTTGGAATCGGTAAACGCGAATTGTAGCCGTGCGCAGCGCTAGGCGTGCAATTGTCGGGGCTGCGCAATGGTAAAGCTTTATTCCGCGGGCACTGCAGGGACCATCGACGACGGCCGGCTGCCCGGATTCGGCGGCACCACGCCGAGCGAGATCACATAGCGCATGCCCTCTTCGACGCTCATGTCGAGCACCTGCGCATCACGCTTGCGTACCTGCATCAGGAAGCCGGAAGTCGGATTGGGTGTGGTCGGCACGAACACAGTGATCATGTCCTCGCCGGTGATCTGGGAAACCTGGCGCAGCGGCTCACCGGCCTGGAAGCCGATCGACCACTGGCCGGGCCGCGGCCATTCGATCAACACGACTTTGCGAAACGACGTGCCCTTGTCCGAAAACAGGCTTTCCGCCAGCTTCTTCATGCCGCCGTAGAACGACCGCACCAATGGAATGTGCTCGAACAGGTACTCGATCCAGTCGAGCAGCTTGCTGCCGAGGAAGTTCGCCGCCAATGCGCCGGTGCCGAGCACCAGCGCCACGCTCAGCAAGGCCCCCAGTCCGGGAATGTCCGGGCGCAATGAAGGTGGGAGCAATAACAGGCTGGTATCGAACAGACCCAGCAGAAAGCGGATCACCAACAGCGTGGCCCCCAGCGGAATCCATACCAGCAAGCCGGCGAGGAACCAGCGCCTGATCATGCCGGCGTCTTGTTATCCGTCGCTTTTGGCGCGGCCGGCGCACTGGCTGAATTTTCAGTCTTTGCAGCCGGTTTGGCTTCGCGCTTGGGCTCGTTCTTAGGCCCGCCTTTCGGTTCCGTCTTCGGCGCTGCCGCATCAGTCGCCGGCTTGGCGTCGGACTTGGTCTCCGCTTTCGCATCACCGTTGTTCACAGCAGCCACCGGCGCGGCCGCCGTGTCGCCCTCGATATTGCGCTTGTTGCCGGACTTGAAATCGGTCTCGTACCAACCGCCGCCCTTCAGGCGGAAACCGGCCGCCGATACCTGCTTGATCAGCGCCTGCTGATGGCAGCTCGGGCACTCGCTCTCGGGCGGGTCCGACAGTCGCTGCAGCACTTCGGTCTGTTCGCCGCATTCGGTGCAGACGTATTCGTAAAAAGGCATGTTTACAACTCCGACGACTTCCGCTCGATTGAGGCGAAATATTGGGCAAGGCGTGAATTATTCAAGCACTTCGCGCGCCGTACAGGTCTGACCGGCATTACCGCTCGCGAGCGCCATGCCAGCGTACTGGGTCTGCTGTCATCCTGATAGTCGGCCGCACAACTCGGCGGCGCTGCAGTACCGCCCGCCTCATTAAATCGGCGCCGACAGCGGCGTGGCCGCGCTCAGGCTGCTGGCCCAGGATGAAAGGCAGATGCGTCGCCCGCAGGCCGTTCGCCGCGCCGCCGGTCACCAGCGCGGCAAAGTTATACTCGCGTATGAAGGCGATGCGCTGCGCACGGTCTTCGACCCGATTGTTTTCTGGCACGTACATCCGCGGTTCCGCTCCGGCACTGTTTCCCGATTCACCACTGCTAGCCCATAAGCTTAGCCACAAACTCAAGTCTGGCATGCCGCGAAAACCCGCTCACCAGCAGTTCGATACGCTCAAGGCCCTGCAGGAACGCGCCTTCGATCTGTTCGGACGCTTCGGCTACGACGGCGTTTCGATCGGCGACATCGCCAAGTCCGCCAACCTAAGCAAGGGTGCGCTGTATTGGCATTACGCCGGCAAGGAGGCACTGTTTCTCGATTGCCTGAAACGGCTGCATGCCTTGTTCAACGAATTCGTGTTTGCGCCGATGACGGCCGAACCGGATGCGCGACGGGCAGTGCTGAATCTGTTCCGCGGCGTCGAGCGGCTGGCCGAGATTCCGAGCATCCGCAACGGCATCGCCGGCTTCTGGCTATTGCCGGCTACGCCGGAGACGGCCGATCTGGCAGCCTCGCAGCGCGAATTCGAATTGGCCTCCAAGCAAGTGGTCGAAACCACGCTGCAGCGCGGCGTCGATCAAGGTCATTTCGATCTGCACGGCGATCTGGAGGATTTCTCGCGCGCGGTGATCGCACTGGTCGAAGCGGTGGTGATCCTGCCACTGCGTTATCAGTCGCACGAAGAGGTACATCAGATCGTCGACGTGCTGGCGCGCGCATTGTTCCGCGCCTATGCCAAGGCTGGGCTGCCGCCACCAATCTGATCGCTGCGATAAATGCGGCAGCGGGATTCAGCGACGAATCAGCAACAGTCCGCGCACGCGAAAACGCTTTCAGATCTTGGCGTCGGCCGTGCCTGGATTGATCACCGCCGCGACCGGCGTGATCTTGTTCGCCGGGAAGCCGGACTGGTCGGCATGCGCGCGGATCAGATCTTCGCTCGGCGCGTTGTAGATGCAGTAGATCTTGTCGCCGGCGACGTAGCTCTGCACCCACTCGATCTTCGGGCCCAGCTTTTGCAGCACGCCATTCGAGTGCTGTGCCGCACCGCGAAGTTGTTCCGGCGTCATCTTGCCGGCCCCGGGAATTTCCCGTTCGATTACGAATTGTGGCATCACGCATCTCCCCTTGAATTACAGCACCCAGGATACCGCTGCTTGCGCGTGCGTCTTGTGCGCCTGCACGCAAATCCGACCGAGCGCGAATCTTCGCCTGCCAGAGCCTGCGCAGGCAAACCATCTGCCCGGCAGGCCGGTAAACGCAGCGGCTGCGGGAGACCCACGTACAATCCGCTGGCCGCCTTAAAACAACTCGGAGGAACGCGGTGCAGATAACCGCGGACACCATCCTGCGGCGGGTCATTCCGCTGGTTTATGCACGCCGCTGGCTGAGCTTCAGCGTGCTGATGGCGCTGACGCTATTCCTCGGCTGGCATGCGCTGCTGCTGCGCCCGGACGCCGGCTTCGAAAAGCAGATTCCGCTCGATCACCCTTACATGAAGGTGTTCAAGCAGTACGAAAAAGCCTTCGGCGGCGCCAATCTGGTGTCCATCGCACTGGTCAACAAGCATCCCGACGCCGACATCTACAACGCCGATTTCCTCGACAAGCTGCGCAAGCTGAGCGACGCCACGTTCTTTCTGCCGGGCGTCGATCGCACGCGCGTATCCTCGCTGTTCACGCCGGACCTGACCTATTTCGAGATCGTCGAAGGCGGCATCGATCTCGGCAACGTCGTGCCGCGCAATTTCCAGCCGACACCGAAGGCGCTGCAGCAGGTGCGCGAGCATGTCGGCAAGGCCGGCATCATCGGCCGCTACGTGTCGCTGGACCAGCGTGGCGCGCTGATCGTCGCCGAACTGCTCGAACACCATCCGGTCACCGGTGAGCGGCTCGACTATCACCGTCTCGCCAACCAGCTCGAAGACCAGCTGCGCGGCCGCATCGAAAACCCTTCGATGTGGGAATACCGGCTCAAGCGCGCGCGCGCGCCATATCAGGCCGGCGACGTCGTCTGGCGCGGCTATACCGACTACGGCTGGACGCTGCCGTGGCAGACCTTCGAAGCCGCGCAGAAAGACGCCGACGGCGGCGCCATCCTGGTTGCGGGCCGCGATGTCGATGTTGCGCGCGTGACCAACCCGGACTATTCGCCGGAGTTGTCGGTACACATCATCGGCTTCGCCAAGGTCATCGGCGATGTCACCGATGCCAGCCTGCAGGTGGTGGGCTTTTTCTTCATCGCGATCGTGCTGATCGCAGCCTTGCTGTGGTTTTTCTGCGGCTCGTTCCGGCTCAGCCTGCTGCCATTGACGGCGGCGCTGACGGCGGTGATCTGGGAACTCGGCCTGCTGCAACTGGCCGGCTTCGGTCTCGATCCGTTCGCGATTCTGGTGCCGTTCCTGATCCTGTCGATCGGCGTCTCCCACGGCGTGCAGTACATCAACGCCTGGGGTTCGGAAGTCGCCGAGCATGGCCGCAACGCCTTCGATGCCTCGGTCGAAAGTTTCCGCCGGTTGTTCCTGCCCGGCACCGTCGCCATCGTCACCAATGTCATCGGCTTCGCCACGCTGATGTTCATCCATATCGACATCGTCCGCGAGATGGCATTGAACGCGGCGATGGGCATGACCGCGGTGATCGTCACCAACAAGGTGATGCTGCCGATCGCGCTGACATGGGTGCGCATGCCGCAGCCGCAACGCTTCCGTGCGGCGCAGGCGCGGCGCCAGCAGGCCGGCGAAGGTTTCTGGCGCGCGATTGCGACAATCACCGAGCCGCGTTGGGCAACGTTGACGCTGTCGCTCGCCGGCATCGCTCTGGCCTGGGCGTTCTGGATGTATCCGAAGCTGATCATTGGCGACGCCCAGGCCGGCGTACCGGAGCTGAAGCCCGACAGCCGCTACAACCGCGATTCGGCGATGATCGCAAACAACTTCGCGCTCGGCGTCGATCTGCTGAAAGTGATCGTTGAGACCAAGCAGTACGGCTGTCTCGATGCCGCAGTGATGGAATCGATCGACCGTTACACCTGGCACATGAGCAACACGCCCGGCGTACGCCTGGCGATTTCTTTGCCGACCGTTGCACGCGAAGTGCGCGGGCTGTGGAACGAAGCTGCGCCGAAGTGGAAAGTGCTGCCGCGCAATTCGGCAGCGTTATCGCAGCTGACCGATCGGGTGCCGTCGTCCGCCGGACTGCAGAACACCGACTGCTCGCGCATGCCGGTGCTGATCTTCACAGCCGATCATCGTGCTGAAACGATTTCGCGCATCGTCGCGGCGACCAAGACGTTCGATCATGCCGAGGCACAATCGCCCGACTTCGGCGGCGGCAGCACGCCGCACTACGCACTGGCTTCCGGCAACGTCGGCGTGATGGCGGCAACCAATGAAGAGATCCGTGCGCGCGAGGTGCTGGTGATCGTTTGGGTGCATCTGACGCTGCTGTTGTTCGTCTGGATCTCGTTCCGCTCGTGGGCCAGCGTCGTCTGCATCATCGTGCCGCTCGTCACCTGCTCACTGTTGACATACGGCTTCATGGCCGCGACCGGCATCGGCATGAAAGCGGCGACGCTGCCGGTAGCCGCATTCGGGGTCGGTATCGGCGTCGATGATGGCATTTATCTGTGGGGTGCCTTGATGCGCGCCCAGGCTGCAGGGGCTGGCTTGCGCGAGTCGTTCCGGCTGGCGCTGCGTGCGGCCGGCAAGGCCACTACCTTCACCTCGCTGGCCTTGATCGTCAGCGTCGGCACCTGGCTATTTTCCGGCCTGCAATTCCAGGCCGACATGGGCTGGCTGCTGCTGTTCATGTTCACCACCAACCTGTTCGGCGCGATCCTGATGATGCCGGCGCTCGGCTGGCTATGTCATCTGATCAGCCCGCTGCAATCACGTCATGGTCTGTTGGCGAATAAATAGAGTAATAATCGGCTCGGTTCCATTCTTATCGAAACCGCCACGGGGATGCAGCCGATGGCGGTCACCCACATGCTGGAGGAAGCTGATGAAATTCTGGATCGCACTGCTCGGCCTCGCGCTGAGTCTGCAGGCGCAGGCGAAAGTGAGCGTGGATGAAGCCGCCAAGCTCGGCACCACGCTGACGCCGATCGGTGCCGAGAAAGCCGGCAACAAGGACGGCAGCATTCCGGCCTGGGACGGTGGCTTGCCGCAAGGCGATATGCCGTGCGGTTCCAATCCGTTCGCCGCCGACAAGCCGCTGTATACGGTTAGTGCGCAGAACTACAAGGATTACGCCGACAAGCTCGCGGAAGGCTACAAGGCGCTGTTCCGCACGTTCCCCGATTACAAGATGAACGTGTATCCGGCGCATCGCAGCGCGTCGTACCCGCAATGGTTCTACGATGCGACCAAGAAGAACGCGACCGGCGTCGAATTGATCAATGACGGCTACGGCTTCAAGGGCGCCGCACAGGGTTATCCGTTCCCGATTCCGAAGAACGGCACCGAGCTGATGTGGAACCACATCATGCGTTACAACACCAAGGGGCTGCGCGGCTTTGCCACGGCCGCCACCGCCGGGAACGACGGCAGCTTCGTGGCGGAGCGCAGTTATTTCGAACTCAGCTTCGTCTACAACAATCCGAAGACCACGCTCGACACGCTGAAGAACCAGAATGTCTACGTGCTGGTGAAGACGCTGTCGCCGCCGAACAAGGCCGGCACCGCCGATCTGCTGCATGTGCCGATCGACCGCATCGCCGAACAGACCGGCGTCTGGGAGTTCAATCCGGCGCTCGGTCGCGTGCGGCGTATCGGCGAAGTCGGCTACGACAATCCGCTTTACGACGGGCTGATGACGCACGACCAGATCGACATGTTCAATGGCCCGTTCGATCGCTACACCGTGAAGCTGATCGGCAAGAAGGAAATGCTGGTGCCGTACAACGCCTACGAACTTTACAGCCCGAAGTACAAGTACAAGGACATCATCCGCGCGGGCCACATCAACCAGGATCTGGCGCGCTACGAACTGCATCGCGTCTGGGTAATGGAAGCCAGCCTCAAAGCCGGCTTCAACCATCGCTACAAGAAGCGCGTGTTCTACCTCGACGAAGATTCCTGGCTGGTGCTGGCGCAGGACATTTACGACGAACGCGACCAGTTCTGGCGCTTCTCTGAGGCGCACGCGATCAGCTTCGCCAACGTGCCGGTGGTGGTCAACGGCGTGCAGGTGCATTACGACTTGCAGTCGCGCCGCTACGTCGTCGTCAACCTCACCAACGAGGAACCGAAGATGGTCGAATACGACTGGGAAAAGGAACCCAGCTACTTCACGCCGCAGCAATTGCAGAAATTTGCGACTGCGGGCAAGTAGCGTCCCAGGCGCTGGCGCGCAGCTTTTTCGCTGACACCTAGCCCGGCGTAAAGCCCGTAAAGACGCGGGCTGCAGCGGTTTGATTCAGCATCAATTCAGGTCGCGCGCGTAGATTGGGTCTCCATAAGGTCGCGCCGCTCTGGCGTGAACCAGGAGAAGCGTCATGCCCAAGTTGATCCCGATTGCCGTTGCGATGGCTGTACTGGGCGTGAGCGCCACTGCGCTGGCCTACCCGCCGCCGCCGGTTGCGCCGCCGCCGGATTACGACGGGACGCCGCCACCGGACTATGACGGGGCGATGTATGCCGACGTGCTTAACACGCAGCCGATCTATCACGTCGTCCGCGTCGCCGAGCCGCGCCAGGAGTGCTATCA
>JAQGNU010000039.1 GCA_028291645.1 Nevskia sp. | reverse complement strand
TAAGCCTTGTAGGGCGCCGCAAGCTTATTCGCAGTTCCTTAGTGGCTGAGCCGCCGAATGCCGCGCGTCAGGCCGTCGAGCGTCAGCGGGAACATGCGTTCGCCGTCGAGCAGTTCCAGCGTGGCCGCAATCGACGGCGTGTACTGCCAGCGCTCCTGCGACTCCGGATTGAGCCAGATGGTGCGCGGATAGGCCGCGGTGATGCGCTTGAACCAGACCGCGCCGGCTTCTTCGTTCCAGTGCTCGACACTGCCGCCCGGATGAATGATTTCGTAGGGGCTCATGGTGGCGTCGCCGACGAAGATCACCTTGTAGTCGGGCGTGAATTTGTGCAGCAGGTCGAAAGTCGGAATGCGCTCGCCATGACGCCGTCGGTTGTCCTTCCACACGCTTTCGTAAATGAAGTTGTGGAAGTAGAAATACTCGAGATGCTTGAACTCGGTCTTGCAGGCCGAGAACAGTTCTTCGCAGACCTTGACGTAGGGGTCCATCGAACCGCCGACGTCGAGGAACAGCAGCAGCTTGACCGCGTTATGCCGTTCGGGGCGCATCTTCAGATCGAGCCAGCCGGCGTTGCGCGCGGTCGACTCGATGGTGCCGTCGAGATCGAGCTCGTCGGGGGCGCCTTCGCGCGCGAATCGGCGCAGCTTGCGCAACGCCACCTTGATGTTGCGCGTGCCGATCTCAACCTCGTCGTCGAGATTGCGGTACTCGCGCTTTTCCCAAACCTTGACCGCGCGCTTGCCGCCGCCATCGGTCTCTTTGGCGCCGATGCGCACGCCTTCCGGATTGAAGCCGCCGTTACCGAAGGGACTGGTGCCGCCGGTGCCGATCCATTTGTTGCCGCCCTGGTGGCGTTCCTTCTGCTCTTCGAGGCGCTGACGCAGGGTTTCCATCAGCTGCTCGAAACCGCCGAGCGATTCGATCTTGGCCTTTTCCTCGTCGCTCAGCAGCTTCATCATCTCAAGCCGCAGCCAGTCTTCCGGAATCGCCTGATCGAAGCCGGCGAATACCTGCTCGACACCCTTGAAGTAAGCGGCGAAGGCACGGTCGTAGCGGTCGTAATGCGATTCGTCCTTGACCAGCACGGTGCGCGCCAGCACGTAGAACTCGTCGAGATTGAAAATGACGACGTGCTTCTGCAGCCCTTCCAGCAAGGCCAGAAATTCGCCCAGGCCCGGCTTCAGGCCGGCGAGCCGCAGGGTTTCGAAAAAGCCGAAGAGCATGGAGGCGATGGCGGCAGCGGTAAGTGACTTACGGCATTCTAACGCGGACCTCGTCCCGCCTTCCCGACCCCAACAGACCGCCATGATTCCAGCCGAAAGCCTGCGCGCCGCCGAAGCACACCTGCGCCGCCGCGACAAGAAACTGGGCCGCCTGATCGATCGTTACGGCCCCTGCACGCTGGGCGGCAAGCGCCGCGACCCCTTCCATGTGCTGTGCAGCTCGATCATCGGCCAGCAGCTTTCGGTGAAGGCCGCGGATACGATCCAGGCACGGGTGGCGACCGCGGTACTGGCCAGCAGCCGCTTCATGCCGGCGCATTTCATCGACGCGGAGTTCGAGTTGCTGCGCGCCTGCGGCCTGTCGAACGCCAAATCGAAATGGCTGATCGCGATCGCGCAAGCCGTACACAGCGGCGCATTCTCCTTCGCCAAGCTGCGCCGCATGGACGACGCGACCGCGATCGAAACGCTCGACGCCTTGCCCGGCATCGGCCGCTGGACCGCCGAAATGTTCCTGATCTTTGCGCTCGACCGTCTCGATATTTTTTCGCTCGGCGACGTCGGCCTGCGGCGCGGCGTCAACCAGCTGCACGGCCGCAAGATCGCCGGCGGCAACGCCGCCAAGTTCGAGAAGCTGGACGACGACGCAACGCTGGCGATCACCGAACGCTGGGCGCCGTACCGCTCGGTCGCGAGTTGGTATCTGTGGCGGATCATCGACGCCGATGCCGGTGAATGGACCTGAGCATCGTCGCTCGTTCAACAATTTGAAGGCCACCTCAATAATATGCCGCTATGAATCCGTCCTCGATCCTCATCACCGGTGCTTCCAGCGGCATCGGCCGCGGCCTCGCTATCGCCTACTCGGCGCCCGGCGTCGTGCTGCATCTGTGCGGCCGCAACATACAACGGCTGGAGGCCACCGCAGAAGCCTGCCGCGCGCGCGGCGCCGAAGTGCACTTGCGCATCATCGACGTCACCGATGCAGAGGGCATGCGCGCCTGGATCGGCGCGCTCGGCGCGCTCGATCTGGTGTTCGCCAATGCCGGCATTTCCGCCGGCACCAGCGGCGGTCGCGATGGCGGCACGCGCGAGCGCACACGGCAGGTGCGGGCGATCTTCGCGACCAATGTCGATGGCGTCATCAACACCGTGCTGCCGGCGATGGATTTGATGGAGACGCAGCCGTCGGCTGGCGACGGCGTGCGCGGCCACATCGTCGCGATCGCCTCGGTCGCCGCGTTCCTGGCCTATCCCGGCACGCCGACGTACTGTGCGTCGAAAGTCGCCGTGGACTTCTGGACCACTGCCAGCGCGCCGTCGGCGCGTGCCCGCGGCATCGTGCTGAGCAGCGTCTGCCCCGGTTTCGTCCGCACCGCGATGACCGCGGCGAATACGTTCAAGATGCCGGGCCTGATGGATACCGAGCGCGCCGTCGCGATCATTCAGCGCGGCGTGCGCGCGCGCAAACGCCGCATCGTATTCCCGTGGTGGATTGCGCTGGGCGCGCGCTTTCTGCAACTGCTACCACCGGCCTGGACGGCGCGCGCGTTGACGCCGCAGGCGAGCATGGAGCCGATGGCGGATTAGGCTACGCGTACCTGCATCCGCGAGCGGCCCCCGGCGCTAGCGCGCATCGCAATCAAAAGGCCCCGCGCTGCGGGGCCTCGATCTCAAACCCGCCGCGCGTCGAAGCGGTTTCAGCCCTTCGGCTGCGCGACCACGCGCAGGTAAGGCTTCAGCGTTTTCCAGCCCTGCGGGAATAGCTTCTTGGCGTCCTCGTCTTTCAGCGACGGTACGATGATGACGTCTTCGCCGTGCTTCCAGTTCACCGGCGTCGCCACCTTGTGCCGGTCGGTGAGTTGCAGCGAATCGATCACGCGCAGGATCTCGTCGAAGTTGCGCCCGGTGCTGGCCGGATAGGTCAGCGTCAGACGAATCTTTTTATTCGGATCGATCACGAATACGCTGCGCACGGTCATCGTATCGCTCGCGTTCGGATGGATCATGCCGTACAGATTCGCGACTTTCTTGTCGGGGTCTGCGATCAGCGGAAAGTTGAGCGCCGCACCTTGGGTCTCTTCGATGTCCTTGCTCCAGCCTTCATGATCGACCAGCTTGTCGACCGACAGGCCGATCGCCTTGACGTTGCGCCGGTCGAACTGCGGCTTCAGCTTGGCGGTGTAGCCGAGCTCGGTAGTGCATACCGGCGTGTAGTTCTTCGGATGCGAGAACAGCACGCCCCAGGAACTGCCGAGCCAGTCGTGGAACTTGATTTTGCCTTGCGTGGTTTCCGCTTCGAAATCGGGCGCGATGTCGCCGAGTTGTAATGCCATGGATGTTCTCCTCTTGATGACCGCCAGGGCGCACTAGTTTGCGCTCTGCGTGCAGCTTATCAAGCTATATGCTCAGAACGTCCGAGTCGGTGGCGCGCACGTGCGCGCCGCTGTTATGGACGAAGCGCCAGCTTAGGCCGATCGCGGCGATGCCGAGGCCGGCGGTCAGGCCCCACCACAGGCCATCGGCGCCGATCTGCTGCGTGAACGCCAGCGACCAGGCCACCGGCAGGCCGACCAGCCAGTACGCCACCAAGGTGATCACCGCCGGCACGCGCGTGTCCTTCAAACCGCGCAAGGCACCGTTGGCGGTGACCTGCACGCCGTCGAAAAACTGAAACACCGCAGCGAGTACCAGGAAGTGCGTGGCCTGCGCGGCGATCGCCGCGTCGTGCGTGTAGATGGCGACGATGACGCCGCCGAACAGCAGCATGATCGCCGCGTTCGACAGTGCATTGATCAGCCCCATGCCGATGCCGACGACGCCACGGAAGCGCGCCGCCAGGTATTCATGCGCACCGGCGGCGAGACCGACGCGAACCGCAGTGCCCTGACCGACACCGAGCGGAATCATGAACAGCAGCGAAGCGAAATTGATCGCGACTTGATAGGCCGCGACGACGGCATCGCCGAAGCGCGCCATCAGCAGCGCGGCAAGCACGAACAAGCCCGATTCGGCGAGCAGGATCAGCGCGATCGGTCCACCAAGCCGCAGAATCGAACGCATGCCGTGCGCGCACGGCTGCGCTGCATCGAGGTAAATCCGCAGACGCGGTTCGTAGCGATACGACCGCCACAGCACAGCCGCCATCAAGGCGCTCGACAGCGTCGTCGCAATGCCGCAGCCGATCGCGCCGAGCGCCGGCAGACCGAAGTGGCCGAACACCAGCAACCAGTCGAGCAGCACATTCGCGGCCAGGCCGATGACGCCGGCGACGAAAATCGGACGGGTCTGGCCCGCACCTTCGGCGCAGGAGCGCAAGGCGAAATACATCGAAAACCCGAACGCACTGGCGGACAGATAGCGCACGAAGCGCACCGCCAGCTGCGCGGTATCGCCACCCAGATCGAGCAGCCGCAAAGCCGGCGCGGCGCTGGCATTGACCGCGACGAACCAGACCAGCGCGACGATCAGGCCGAGGCGCCGCGCGCGCCGCATGAACGCGCCGATCTCCGCCGCCGCACGCCCGGCACCGCGCAGCTGCGCGACGATCGGCGAACAGGCCATCAGCAAGCCCAGCGCCATCGCGAAGAACAGGATGTTGTAGTTGACGCCGACCGCGACCGCGGCAAGAGCCTGTGCGCCGAGCCGGCCCGCAAACATGGTGTCGATCGCGCCCATGCCGACCGCAGCGATCTGCGCAGCGATCAACGGCGCCGCCAGTTTGAAGTTGGCAGCGGCTTCGTGACGCAGAGCGGGAGAAATGGACAGCGACATGGCATTCAACGAGGTGGTCCCCGCAACGGTGCGGGCGTGCAGCAAACGGAAAGGCGGCGAACCGCGGCGGTCCGGTATTCGAAAAACAAGGCTCGGATCGAGTCAGATGCATGATCGCCGAGCTGAGCGGAGCCGTGCTGGCCTGAACGCTTCCCAGGGCGGCAATTTTAACGGATTGCGCCCGATCCGGCGAAGCGATCTGCTCGACCCGTCAACCGCGCGGCGCGCAAGGGAACCTCTGAATAAGCTACTGCGCTCGGCATCT
>JAQGNU010000021.1 GCA_028291645.1 Nevskia sp. | reverse complement strand
CCCCACTGTTTGAAGAAGAAGGGTACTCGGGCAGTACGACACTGCCGATGTATGTTGTCGACCCATTCGCTTTTCATCGGTCGCGCACCATGCCCAGACTCACCACCAACGATAACCCAGTGAATGTCGGTGAGATTGAGAGCGCCGAGATCTTCAAGCAAAGGCTCGATCGACAGGAAGCGAATGGTTGAAGGAACGGAACGCAGGTGTGCGATCCGAGGCAGGCCCTGCTTACGGTTCTCGACGGAGGTGCCCAACCAAACGTTTGTCGGCGGCTTGGGCCGCTCGTCGAAGTAGGCGGCCATTCGCTCTGGTCGCTTCGTGAGAATCTGGAATGTATGCCAGTCAGCGCAACGCATCCGAGCGAAGACCTGATCGATGAACGCATCTGATACACCCTCCTGGAAAAGGTCGCTCATGCTGTTTACGAACCAGACCGAGGGCTTCTTGATCAACAGCGGTTGATCAAGGCGCTCCGGCATCTCTCGCACCACCGTGAAGGGCCGCTCGTAACCTCGGGCGCCCATGGCGTGTAGGCGACGCGCCATGGTCTCCGCGTAACAATGCTTGCAGCCCTGGCTGACCTTTGTGCAGCCGACGACCGGATTCCAGGTCCGCTCGGTCCATTCAATCGTCGATATGGTTGCCATAAATCACCTCTGGAACCAGAGGATAGCGCATCTTTTTAAAGTGATATAGCAGCCATTCAAAAACCTAGGCCAGCCTGCGGCGAGATGTTCTCGATCTTGCCCCAGAACGCGTTGCCAAGTGGATGACGTGAAGCGTGGACGAGCCAATAGAGACTTTGATTTTTATCCGCCCTGACATGCGTAATGCCTTTCGAATGCGTTAGCCCTGTCTGCCGCATCAAATCTAGCCAGTGATCGAAGATCTGTCGTCGCTGAGTATCGGCAGTGCCGGGCTTCAACCTCTCCCGCCAGCCGGGTGCGAATTGATCCAACGACGAATTGCTACGGTCAAGGAAGAACTCAAGGTTGCGCTGGAGATCTTGAGCACTAACATGAATAACAAGATCGATGCGGGGCAGTTTGGCTAAGTGCTCGATGATCGAGAATGACAGCTGTGCCAAGCCAAATGGATCGAGCAAAGCGAAATGCAAGCCCTTTGGGTTGAGCCCTTCCGTAAGCTTCAAAATCGTTTCCTCGGCAGTGCCGACCTCAGTACGGAGATCAGGGGCCAAAGAGCTCAGTCGTTGACGAGTCGCCTCGACGAATGTCGGTTCCAGATCGCCGATGCGCACTGACATGAAGGCAGATTGCTTAGCGATGGCCTCCTTCACTGCTACGAGAGGGCTGCCGTCGTGAAACGTGATCGGCCCGTTTTTCTGTCCTACCCAAATCCGGCCCGGCCCGCAATAAGGATCGATATAAGAGGTTCCTGCTTTCCATGCTGGCGGTGGCTCGAATTGTCGACGGGTCGCCGAGCAGATTCCGACGTAATTTCGAAGCAGGGCATGCTTCTCGTCGACGGCCCAGCGGCCTGCTTTTAGGGCCGGCAATCCGTCAGATGGATCAATGCGAACCGTCTCGTTTGCTTGGCTCACTAAGCTTCATGCGAAGGTGGAAGTACTTCGATCGTATAACAAGTCGATGATGGGCAAACAAACTAAGTAGGTGCTAGATCGTCACGCTCCTACGCGGTGTCTGGTTTGGACCGTAAGCAACCGTTTGCCCGAAACGCAAATTGAACCACCACCGCACGTTGCCGCAACTCGACTTCGCGCCAAGCTCTGTGTAGCGTGCGTGTGGGGCACAACACTGCAAACGCAAGCCGGGGAATCGAATGTTGGGGCAATACGTGGCCTGGGCCGCTGTGGCGGCGGTTCTGCTGTATCTGATCGTGATCTACAACGGTCTGGTGACGATCAAGAACGGCGTGCTGCGCGCCTGGAGCAACATCGACGTGTTGCTGAAACAGCGCCACGATGAAGTGCCGAAGCTGGTCGAAGTCTGCAAGGCCTACATGCAGTTCGAGCGCGAGACGCTGGAGCGGGTGATGCAGGCGCGCGCCGGCGCAACGCTGGCTCGCACGCAGGGCAATGTCGCCGCCGTCGGCAGCGCGGAAAGTGCGCTCAGCGCCAGCGTCGGCCGCATCGTCGCAACCGTCGAAGCCTATCCGGAATTGCGCGCCAACCAGTCGATCCAGCAACTGCTGTCGCGCATCACCTCGCTGGAAAACCAGATCGCCGATCGGCGCGAGCTGTACAACGAATACGTCACGCTGTTCAACATCCGCATCGAACGTTTCCCGGACGTGGCGGTGGCGCGCGCGTTCGGTTTCCAGGCCCGTCAGATGCTGAGCTTCGGCGCTGCCGAGACCGCCGATGTCGATGTACGTGCGCTGTTCCGTTCCTGAGCCGGCGCCCGATCCGCGCCGCAGGCGGTGACGCAAATGCCGCTGCTGGCTGCGTTGTCGCCGGGCGTGATCGTATTCTCCGCGCTGTCGGCAGTGGTGCTGCTCGCAACCGGTCTGCGGCGCCTGGCGACTGCGCGGGCGATGGCCGACACGCCGCAGTCGCGCATCCGCTCGGCCGCGCAGGGTCATGTCGAACTGCTCGGCCGCGCACGCTGGATGCCGGGTCCGACGATTCAATCGCCGCTGTCCGGCGCAGCCTGCGTCTGGTGGCATTACAGCATCGAGTTTGCCCAGGCCGGCGACAACGACGACATCGTCATCACCGACGAGACCAGCGATGACCTGTTCTATCTGACCGACACCAGCGGCGACTGCATTGTCGATCCGGTCGGTGCGCGGGTCGAGCCCAGCCTGATGCGCAGCTGGTGCGGCAGCAGCGAGCGGCCCGGACGTGTTCCGCAGCCGGGTTGGGATTCTTGGTTCTCGTTTGGCCCCTACCGCTACAGCGAGCAGCTGATCCAGCTCGACGACTTGTTGATCGCGCGCGGCTGGTTCCGCACGCAAGCGGCGGTGGCAGATGCCGACGACAGCCGCGAAGTCGCCGCCCTGCTGGGCGAGTGGAAACGTGATCGGCGCGATTTGCTGAGCCGCTTCGATGCCAATCGCGACGGCAACATCGACCTGCAGGAATGGGAAGCCGCACGCGCCGCCGCACTCGAACAAGTTCGCGCACAACACTGCCAGGATGCCGCCCTGCCCGATGCCGACATCCTCAGCCGGCCACCGGACGGCAGCGATTTCCTGCTCACCGCAACGCCGCGTCAGACCTTGATCGCGCGCGACCTGCGCCTCGGCTGGACGCTGCTGGTGCTGGCGGCGGTCGCTGCGATTTTTACACTGTGCGCCTTGCAGGCCGAGGGGCTGATCTAGGGAACCTCTGAATAAGCTGCTGCGCTCGGCATCTCGCGCGAATCCGGCCCATTCAATGGATGGGGGAATCCTCACATACTGATATGTATGCTGCGGTTCCTCCGCTCCGGGTTCGTGCGACCTGCCTTCGCTCGCGACGCTTCTTCAGAGATTCCCCAGCGCTGATCCGGCGGCGCAAGCCGCTTGCGCCGCCCGCGCGAATATTTAGCGCTCGATCTTGAACGCCGCGTAGCGGACACTAGTCTTTAGCTATCTCTAAAGACTTTGTGAACCCATGGAAAATCCGCTGCTGGCCCCTGCCGCACCCGGCGCACTGCCCGCCTTCGATCGCATCCTGCCGGAGCACGCCGAGCCGGCGTTGCAGACGGTGATCGCGGACAACAAGGCGCAGCTGGAGCAACTGCTGGCCGACGATACCGCGAGCTTGAACTGGGAGGGTCTGGTCGAACCGCTGGAAGACATGGGCGATCGCCTCGGCCGCGCTTGGGGGCCGGTGCAGCACCTGTTCGGCGTGAAGGCGACCACCGACTGGCGCAAGGCTTACAACGCTTGCTTGCCGAAGCTGACTGAGTACGGCCTTGAGATGTCGCAGCACGAAGGCCTGTTCCAGGCGTACCAGCGGCTGTCGCAGAGTCCCGGCTACGCCGAGTTCTCGCCGGCGCGCAAGAAAGTCATCGTCGACGCGCTGCGCGATTTCAAGCTCGCCGGCATCGCGCTGCCGCCGAAACAGAAGGCACGCTACAAGGAAGTTGCCTTGCGCCTGTCGGAGCTGCAGGCCAAGTTCGAAGAAAACCTAATGGACTCGGTGCAGGCTTTCAGCAAGCACGTTACCGATGCAGCGCTGCTCGCCGGCATGACCGAGGAAGGCCGGGCGCAGGCCGCCGAGAAAGCACGCGCCAAGCAACTCGAAGGCTGGCTGCTGACGCTCGACTTCCCCAGCTACGACGCCGTGGTCAGCTACGCCGACAATCGCGAATTGCGGCTCGAACTGTATCGCGCGTTCGCGACACGCGCATCGGACCAGGGGCCGCTCGCCGGTCTGCACGACAACACGCCGCTCGCCGATGAAATTCTGGCGCTGCGCGACGAACAGGCCAAGCTGCTCGGCTTCAGCAACTTCGCCGAAGTATCGCTGGCGACGAAGATGGCGGAGTCGCCGGCCGCGGTCGAAAAATTCCTGCTCGATCTCGCCGTCAAGGCCAAGCCGGCGGCGCAGGCCGAGCTGGAAGAGCTGCAAGCCTTCGCAAAAAAACGCGATGGCCTCGACGATTTCCAGCCCTGGGACAGCGCCTACTACTCGGAAAAACTGAAGGAAGAAAAGCTCGGCTTCTCGGAAGAGGAAGTACGGCCGTACTTCCCGGCGCCGCAGGTGATCCAGGGCATGTTCGCGCTGGTCGAACGCATCTACGGCGTATCGATCGAACAGGTTCACGGCATCGCCACCTGGCATGCCGATGTAACGACCTATGCGCTGAAAGAAAGCGACGGCAGCGAGATCGGCCTGTTCTATCTCGACCCTTACGCGCGTCAGGACAAGCGCGGCGGCGCCTGGATGGACGAATGTCTCGGCCGGCGCCGCACGCACGCTGGCCTGCAGCTGCCATCGGCCTATCTGACCTGCAATTTCACGCCACCGCTGCCGCCCCAGAACGGACAGAGCCGGCCGGCGCTGCTGACGCACGATGAAGTGGTGACGCTGTTCCACGAATTCGGCCACGGCCTGCATCACCTGCTGACGCGCGTCGACGAAGCCGCGATCTCCGGCATCCGCGGTGTCGCCTGGGACGCGGTGGAATTGCCGAGCCAGTTCATGGAGAACTGGTGCTACGACCGCGAGACCTTGCGCGGCTTTGCGCGGCACTGGAAAACCGGCGAGCCGATCCCCGATCCGCTGCTACAGAAACTGCAGCAGAGCCGCACATTCCAGTCCGGTCTCGCCACCATGCGCCAGATCGAATTCGCACTGTTCGACCTGCGCCTGCATCGCGATTTCGATCCAGCCCAGCGCGGCCGCGTGCTCGACACGCTGGCGCAGGTGCGGCGCGAAGTCAGCGTGTTGCCGCCGCCGGCCTGGAACCGCATGCCGAACAGCTTCACCCACGTCTTCGCCGGTGGCTACGCAGCCGGCTACTACAGCTACAAGTGGGCGGAAGTGTTGTCGGCCGATGCCTTCGCCGCATTCGAGGAAACCGCGTTCGCGCCCGCCACCGGCCATCGTTTCCGCAACACCGTACTCGCCAACGGCGGCGCGCGCGAGGCGATGGAACTGTTCGTCGAATTCCGCGGCCGCAAGCCGTCGATCGAACCCTTGCTGAAACAATCGGGCCTGGTTTAAGCCTGTGTCGGCGCGCGGGACTCAGTGCCGCGTGTCCGGGATCACGCAGTCGTCGCAGACGATGCGTGCCGGCAGTGACGGCGTCAGCGGCGAGTGCGCGTCGAAGTAACTCAGCGCCGCATCGAGGTCGCGGCCGACGACGACGCGATGCGTGCCGCGCGTCAGCACCTCGAAACCATCGCCGCCTTCGGCCAGAAACTGGTTGACGACGACGCGATAGGTCTTGCTGGCCAGCACCGGTTCGCCGAGCAGCTTGACGCTGGGGCCATCAAGGCGGCCAGCCGACCAGCTGTAGCCAAAGCCGCGTGAAACCTGCAAGGGACGCGGTTGCGGAAAGCGGCGCTGCTGTCGCAACAGCGTCTTGATCTGTGCACCGCTCAGATCCATCGCCACCAGCGCATTGTCGAACGGCAGCGCAGCGAACAACTGCGCGTAGCTGATGGCGCCGTCGGCGCCGCGCGGAATCAGATCCTGGCGCAGTCCGCCGCTGTTGGTGAATGCGATCGCCGCTCCGGCTTTCTGTGCTGCATCCAGCATGCTGTCGGCGATGACATCGCCGAGCGTCGATTCGCCGGCAGCACTGAGCTTGCGCAGCAGCGGTGCCGTCAGATGGCCGATCACGCGCTCGCCGAGCGGCGTCGAGAGATCCTGATACGGTTTCAGCAGCGCAGCCACCGCCGCATCCGGCGGCAGCGGCGCGTAGGTTTCGCTATCAATGTCTGCGATCGCTGCATTCACCACCGGATAGTTATCGGCTTCGAATGCGCGCAGGGCACCGCTGGCCGCATCGAAATGCAGATCGATCGCGGTCAGCAGACGGCCATAGGACCCCGCACTGGTGACCAGTCGATCGCCACGCCGGCAGATGTAGGCCTGATGCGTGTGGCCGCTGACGACGACGCGGATCGCCGAATCGAGCGCATCGAGTATGGCCAGTAGTTCGCCGGAAAAATCCGGGCAGCGATGATCGTTGAAGCTGCCGGACGTGCTGCCGCCCTGATGGATCAGCAGCACGATCGCATCGACGCCGAGTTTCTGCAGCTGCGGCACCAGCGCATTGGCAGTCGCCGCTTCGTCGCGAAACTCGAGGCTGGTAATACCGCTCGGCAAGACCATCGATGCCGTGTGCTGCAACACCAGCCCGATGAAAGCGATGTGCAGCGCACGCACGCCGGGGCTCGTGAACGTTTTGATCTCGTACGGTGCGAACAGCGGCCGGCGGCTGACGCGATCGACGACGTTGGCCGCGAGGTAGTGAAACTGCGCACCGACGAAATCGCCGCCGATGCAAGTGTCGCGGCCGCGCTCGCCGCGCGGATGGCAGCCGCCGTTCTGCAGGCGCAGCAGCTCGTCGCGGCCGTGGTCGAATTCGTGATTGCCGACTGCGCTGAGGCTTAAGCCGATCGCATTGAGCGCCTGGATCGTCGGTTCGTCATGAAACAGCGCCGATGCGAACGGGCTGGCGCCGACCAGGTCGCCGGCCGCAACCACCGCGTTCAGTGGATGCCCCGCTTGCAGGCGCTGCACCAGCGTCGCCAGGCTGGCCGCGCCGCCGGCCGGCAGCGTCAGGGTCTTGCTCGCATCGCGCGGGTCCGGCACCGCAAGACCTTCATCCGGCGGCACGATGTAGCCATGAAAATCGTTCAGCGCGATCAGCCGCAAATCAATCTCCGCCGCCGGCACCGCGGTGTCGGCCGACATCGGCGCGCACTGCAGCGCGCACAGCACCGTAGCGATCCATAGACCCGCCGTGCCGAACTGCTTAAACATGCTGCGTCTCCATGGCTGATTGTTGCAGGCTCAGGATGAAGCCCGTGCGTCGGCGATCGAACCTGCGCTGCGCTAGCCTGCCCTATGGGGAGCCGTTAGTAGAAATTCACTTCGAGCTCGCGGAGCGTATTTTTTGGCGTAGACTCCAATCCAACAGATTTTTGGGGGTGTCTTAAAACCCGCCGGTGAAAGCCGGCGGGTTTTCTTTTGGCGGTCGATAAATGCAGCCGACTGCTGTTTCTGCAGATTGCCGTCGGTTTGCACTGCCGCCGGTTTTCTTTGAGCATAGCTTCCCTCGCCCCACCTGCACTCCCGATGAGAATCGCCACCTGGAACGTCAACTCGCTGCGCGTGCGGCAGCCGCATGTGGAGTACTGGCTCAAGTCACAGGCGGATGCGGAGGCACCGATCGTCGTGCTC
>JAQGNU010000224.1 GCA_028291645.1 Nevskia sp. | reverse complement strand
CTGCAAGGGCGCGGCCGGGTGTTCATCGTCGGCTACTGCTACGGCGGCACCACCGTTTGGAAAGCAGCCGCACAACTCGAAGGCCTGGCCGCGGCGTCGGCCTACTACGGCAGCGGCGTGGCGGCGGCGACGAACCTCGAACCGAAGTGTCCGATCATCTGCCACTTCGGCCGCAAGGACGCGCACATTCCGGCCGACGAAGTCAAAGCCAAGCTTGCCGCCGCGCATCCGGACGTACCGATCTATATCTACGAACACTCCGGCCACGGCTTCAACAACGATGGCCGCCCGGATTCGAACGCCGACGATGCGCGCCTGGCGCGCCGGCGTACGCTGGAACTGTTCGAACAGAATCTGCGGGCTTGAAGGAAACGACACGGATGGCGATGATGTCGGCAGTTGGCGCGATTACTTCTATCCACGCGCCCGGAGCCTGCAGTGAGATCACTCCTGTTGCTGGTCGGCTGGTGCATCCTGTTCGTGCTGTGCTGGCCGCTGGCTTTGCTGGCGCTGATACTGGCGCCGTTCGTGTGGTTGCTGTCGCTACCATTGCGCCTGCTCGGCATCACCTTCGATGCGGTATTTGCCTTGCTCAAGGCGGTTCTGTTCCTGCCCGCACGCCTGCTCGGCGGCGCCAGTCGCAGCGTGTAGGCGTAGAGAGGAAACCCTAGCGTCGTTCGCCTGCGTCGCGGACAGCCCTCTTACAATGCGGGCACCGGAACCCAGACATCGCAGAGCGCGTCGCAGTGCTCGTGGGTCAGTGACCTTATGCAAACCGATTTTCCAACACGAAGGCATCTGCACCTTGGCTATCGCACTACCCCCACCGCTGACACCGCAACTCGCACCGCTCGAACAGGTTATCGGTCAAAGCCGCGATATGTGGCTGATCAACTACCAGGGCGTCGCTGTGCACGTGGTCGGCGATCTGCTTGCGAATGAAGCCGAGGTTCGCGCTGCGGCGATCGCTGCGGCCGACATCTCCGATGCCGTGCGTGCGATCGGCGCGGTGTTCTATCGCTCCGGCTACCCGGCGACGCTGCTGACGTACGCGGTCGCCGACGACCGCGATCTCTATGTGCGTGTCGTCGCCGGCAAGGTCGCCGAGATCGACGGAGCGGAATCGCTTAAACCCTATTTCCGCAGCCTGGTCAGCGATCGGCCTTTGCGCGAAGCAGCGCTGGAGCGCGCGCGCGCGCTCGGCGACAGCTTCAGCGAACGCGCGGGCGAGAACTATCAGCCGAGCTTCCGTCCGCTCGGACCCGACAGCGTCGCGCTCGATCTCGGCAGTCCGAGCGCCGGCAACGAACAACTGGCGCTCGCCGCCGATTTCAACAATTCCGGCAACCGCTACGCCGGACCCTACCTCGCCGACCTGTCGGTACGGCAGTCGCTCGGCAGCGGCGACGAAGTCACGCTCGGCGGCAGCACCAGCGTCAACGTGTTCGACATCGGCGGCGGCGACAGCCGGCCGTATCACGAGGGCGACGGCAGCTGGTCGCGGGTAACGCGATATGGCGTGTTCGGTGTCGAAGGCCGCTACGCCGCGTTCGGCCAGGATGTGCAGGGCATCCGTCTGGATGGCCGTTTGAGTTCTGCCGCCGCAAGCTGGCTGCTGCCTTTATATGCGGACTTCGATCATCGTGTGTTGCTGCAGACACGCGTCGATCGCAGCGACGAGAACGTCGATGCGCGCCTGCTCGATCCGGCTGCCCCGCCGCCACCCTTGTCGATCGCCAATCTGTTACGCATTCTAGGATTGACCACTGCGCCGGTGACGCGCGCCGAGGTCTTGTCGGAACTCTATAACTCGGCCGAGATCGATCTCAGCGGCGTCGCACGGCTCGATCTGGGCGATCATCCGCTCGAACTGAACGCCGGCATCGCGCTGCGCAAAGGCCTGAGCGACAGCGGCAACGCGCAGAGCGCCGCCAGCCTGTCGTATTTTCTGCTGCGACCGAACCTGAGTCTGCGCTATAGCTTCGCTTCGCAGTGGGACGCGGTGGCCGACGTCAAGGCGCAGCTTGGCAACAGCGTGGTGCCGCAGCTCGAGCAGTTCGTCATCGGCGGCCCGACCAGCCTGCACGCCTACGACACCGGCGTCGGCATCGGCGACCACGGCGAGGACGCGCATGTCGGCGTCGAATGGCACGGCAGGGACGACTCGTTCGCGGCGCGTTACAGCATCAAGCCGCGCGCCTTCGTCGAGTACGGCGCGGCCAAGCTCGAACGCAGCGCGCTCGATGAAACCGCCGGCAGCGTCAAGCTCGCCGACATCGGTCTGAGTCTCGAAGCCAAGCCGATCTCCGCAATCACGACGACGCTGTCGGTCGCGCAGTCGATCTACAGCCACGGCGATCAGAACGGGCCGGTCGGCGATTCGCGCAAGTATTTCTTCTTCCAGATCGCCGGCCGCTACTGAGGCAGCTGCGCGCGCAAGGCCTGCGCCGTCGCCACCATGCGGCTCAGCGCGGCTTCGGTTTCGGACCAGCCGCGCGTCTTCAGGCCGCAATCCGGATTGACCCACAGGCGTTCCGCCGGCACCACGTCCAGCGCGCGTTGCAACAAGGTCTGCATCTCTTCCGCCGTAGGCACGCGCGGCGAGTGGATGTCGTACAGCCCGGGACCGATGTCGTTCGGATATTTGAAATCGGCGAACGCATCGAGCAGTGCCATGCGTGAGCGCGAAGTCTCGATGGTGATGACGTCGGCATCCATCGCCGCGATCGACGGCAGGATGTCGTTGAACTCCGAGTAACACATGTGCGTGTGGATCTGCGTCGCATTGCGCACGCCGGCCGCGGTGATGCGGAATGCGCGCACCGCCCAGTCGAGATACACGGGCCAGTCGGCCTGCTGCAGCGGCAGGCCTTCGCGAATCGCCGGTTCGTCGATCTGGATCACACGGATGCCGGCAGCTTCCAGATCGCAGACCTCGTCGCGCAAGGCCAGCGCCAGCTGCAACGCGACTTCGGATTTCGGCAGGTCGTCGCGCACGAAGCTCCAGAACAGCATCGTTACCGGTCCGGTCAGCATGCCCTTCATCGGCTTCTGCGTCAGGCTTTGCGCGTACTGCGCCCAGGCCACCGTCATCGGCTGCGGGCGTGCGACATCGCCGTAGATCACCGGCGGCTTGACGCAGCGCGAACCATAGCTCTGCACCCAACCGAACTGCGTGAATGCATAACCATCGAGCTGCTCGCCGAAGTATTCGACCATGTCATTGCGTTCGGCTTCGCCGTGTACCAGCACGTCGAGACCGAGCGCTTCCTGCCGCTCGACGGCGATACGGATTGCTGTCTGCATGGTCTGCGTGTACTCGGCCGCGCTGGCCTTGCCGGATTTGAAGGCGGCGCGCGCGGCGCGAATCTCGCCGGTCTGCGGAAACGAACCGATCGTCGTCGTCGGCAGCGGTGGCAGCTGCAAGGCTGCGCGCTGTTCGACGATGCGTGCATCGAACGATGCGGCGCGCAAAGCATCGGATTCTTTCAGCGCGGCGACCCGTCCGCGCACCTGCGGACGCTGGGTGGTTGCCGCCTTGCGGCGCTGCTCCAGCGCGGATGCCGCTTCCTGTAACTCGCGCCAGATGCTGTGCTCACCCTCGTTCAGCGCGCGCTTCAGCAGCGCCAGCTCGTCCAGTTTCTGGGTGGCGAATGCCATCCAGCGTTTCAGTTGCGGATCGAGTTGCTGTTCCAGCGACAGGTCGTGCGGCACGTGCAGCAGCGAACACGATGCGGACACCCACAGGCGTTCGCCGAGCACCGTCTGCGCCGCATGCAATTTCTCCAATGCGGCGGCGAGATTGCAGCGCCACAGGTTGCGGCCATCGACGACGCCCAGCGACAGCAGCTTGTCCTGCGGCCAGTCGCCGAGGAAGGCGTCGAGTTGCTTGGGTGCACGCACCAGGTCCAGATGCAGACCGGCGATCGGCAGCTTCTTCAGTAGCGGCGCATGTTGAGCGACGCTGCCGAAGTAAGTCGCCAACAATAATTGCGGTCCTGCGCCGGCGAGTTCGCGGTACACCACCGGATACGCGGCGAGCCACGCCTGCGGCAGATCGAGCGACAGGATCGGCTCGTCGACTTGCAGCCATTCGACACCGAGCGCCCGCAGTTCGGCCAGCAATGCGTAGTACACGTTCAACAGCAGCGACAACAGCTGCAGCTTGTCGAAGCCGGGCTCGGCCGACGCCAGCCACAGCCAGGTCAACGGTCCCGGCAATACCACTTTGACTTTGTATCCCAGCGCCAAGGCTTCGCGCACTTCCGGCAGCAGCCAGTCGCGATTCAGCACGAAACGGCTGTCGCGGCTCAGTTCTGGGACCAGGTAGTGATAGTTGGTATCGAACCATTTCTTCATCGCCAGCGCCGGCTGCGCGGCGGTGCCGCGTGCCATCGCGAAGTAATCGGTCAGGGTCAGCGGCGCATCGAAACCGAAGCGCTTCGGCGCTGCGGAGAATAAGGCGGTGGCGTTGTGCAGATGATCGTAGAAAGCGAAGTCGCCGACAGTCACATAGTCGAGCCCGGCGGCTTTCTGTTGCGCCCAGTGGCGCGCACGCAGCTCGCGGCCGAGCTGGTGCAGTTCGGCTTCGCCGAGCTTGCCTTTCCAGTGCCGTTCGAGCGCGGACTTCAGTTCGCGGGCGGAGCCGATGCGGGGAAATCCGAGTATGTGCGCGGTCGTCATGAGTCTTCAGAAATCTGGATGGGATTGAATGGATGCGACCTAGGTTGAGCCCACGTTAGGTATGATTCAATCTCACGCATTTATAAGACTTCTTGAATTTCATTCATGTCTCAATCGCCCTTGGAAATCCGCCACCTGCAGACCCTGGTGGCCTTGGCCGACACCGGCTCACTCGCGCGCGCGGCCGATCGCGTATTCGTCACACAGTCGGCGTTATCGCATCAGTTGAAGGCGCTGGAGACCTACTACGGCGCACCGCTGTTCGAGCGCAACACCAAGCCGCTGCGCTTCACCCAGG
>JAQGNU010000222.1 GCA_028291645.1 Nevskia sp. | reverse complement strand
GCTGTAACGTCTCACACGCAGCCGATCGCGAACCGGATCGAGCAGTCGGGGAGCTGAACAGATGTCGCGGTATTTTCCATGTGCGGTCCCGTCGCCACGGAGCCCTTTTGCAACATCAGACACTTGTCCCGACCGCGACCGGTTTATCAGACATCGTTGTGCCCACTATTTGGCGTTGGGCGTAAAGACAACCATGCGTAACCTGAGCGTCGCTGTTCTGTTCGCGCTTTTTTCCATTTCTAGCCATGCCGATGATCTTCCGTGGTGGGAAGACACAGAAGAATGGGGAGGCGCATGCTGCCATGCAGACGAACTCCAAGAAGTTCAGACGCTACTCGACCACTATTACCATCGAGCAGTACTTGTGGCTCGCCGCGAAGATAAAAAGGATAAAGAAGTCTTCGGTTCTAGTTATGCAGTAAATCGCGAAAAGAAGCTGGTCTCCGATCAAATGAGATGGGAAATGAACACCGAGAACGAATGTGGAAAAGAGGTCAACTCGCCCAATGTCGGTATGACCGCTATGGGTGCCGTCCTATTTGAGTGCCGGCTTGGTGCGCTGTTCCAACGAATTCCAGTAATGCAGCGCAGGTCGCGGCCGTGAAGCAAGCGCCCAACAAATCATTCAAGTGGACCGCTAACGCGGCCGCTGAGCTAGTGCGTTGGGCCTCGGCGATGCGCAGGATAGGGGTCTTGGCCGCATGGGCGCTTCTCGCTCTTGGGCCCTTGGCGTATGCGGACGAGTGGACTCTTGTGCACAAGGGCGAGAACGGCGCTGTATATGCCACAAGGATTCACCGCACTGACGGAGGCGCTACTTTTACAAGCAAGGTCGTCCTCGCCGAACCCAAGGCTGCTGCCTCTAAAAAGGGCAATGTGCGATACAACACGATCGTCGCTGACGACGAAGTTCGGTGCAAAGACCGAACCATGACAACCACAAAAATCGGTCTAGTTACTCTCGACGGTGAAATCATGCTTGAAAAACCACCGGCAAACGGCACGTATCGACCCGTTCCAGCGGATCAAACCGCCTACACCGCGGATGCAGTGCTTTTCAGATACTTCTGCGAGGAACATTCGAAGTGACGATGCCCAACCAGGCGTTCCAGGGGACGCCGTTGGGCAACAAGCTATGACCTCTGACCAAAGCGTAGCGTCCTGGCTTCCTGACGACATCCGCCAGAGGATCGAAACTGACTACCCGCAGCAGTCAGTAACTGACATTGCAACCCGTCTAGCTGAATATCGCGGCCATGACCGCATGCGTGTCATTCGCTGCATCCTTCATCTGTCCAGCGGCGACTTCAGCAAGTTTCTTCATAACGTTGGCGTCGCACTGACGGACTACCGAAACGTAATTTATTGGGCTGAGTACGGCCTACAAGATCAGAGGATAAGAGACTTCAATCAGCCGTTTGTTGCCCAACCAACGGTTCAAGCCGACGCACCCGCCTCCGGCGGGTCCGCGGGTTAGCGTTGGCGTTAGCGCGCGTGACCAAGACCTGCCTCACGACAGGAGTGTTTCCATGAGAAAACTCATCGTATCGACGTTTGCGTCGCTTGACGGAATCATGCAAGCGCCCGGCGGACCGGAAGAAGACCCCACTGGCGGTTTTACCCTTGGCGGTTGGATGTTCGGCCACGGGGACGAAAGCATGGACATCTCAGCATCAGGTTTCGACGGCAAGGATCGCGAGCTGGTGCTCGGGCGCAGGACCTATCAGATATTCGAAGCGTACTGGCCTTATCAGCCGGATGATCACCCGATTGCGAAGACCCTCAATGCAGCGAAAAAGTATGTTGCTTCGCGTACCTTGACGATGCTCCACTGGAACAACTCGACCCTGCTCCACGGCGATGTCGTCTCGGCAATCATCGCTCTCAAGGCCCAGCCGGGCCACGACCTGCAGATGATTGGCAGCGGCAATTTGATTCAAACGCTCCAGGCCGCCTCACTGATCGACGAGTACAACGTGTGGACTTTTCCAGTGGTGCTTGGGCGGGGCAAGCGCCTCTTCAGCGAGATTGCCAAGCCATCGGCGCTGCGGCTCGTTCGCTCTCAGGTTTCGACCACCGGCGTTGTGATGAGTACCTATGTACCAGGCGGCGATATCCAGCCCGGTTCGTTCGCGAGTGCCGAGCCGAGCGAGAAGGAGTTGGCCCGACGCAAAAAGATGGCGGATGAGATGTGGTGATGTGAAGAGGACAGTGCGCGCTAGCCCTTCATTCAAGTCGACGCCGCTTCGCGGCATGGCTTAATTCAGGCCTTAGCTTTCACTGGAGCCACAGTCCCGCGGTTCAATCTCGAACCCCCTTCTCGGCTTCGGTGCAAGCGTTCTCGGGTAGTCTCAGGTGAGATCACATGACCATCGAAACCCAAGACGATGTCGCTGCACTCAAACGCATAGGCAAGATCGTTTCCTACGTGCTTCAGGAGATGCTCGACGCTGCCGAACCCGGCATGACTACGCGCGAGCTGGATTCAGTTGGTGAGCAATTGCTTGAAAGACACGGCGCACGATCGGCGCCTAGACTCACTTACGACTTCCCGGGGTCAACCTGCATCAGCATCAACGAGGAGGCTGCACACGGCATCCCAGGTGATCGAGTGATTCGACCTGGTGACGTATTGAACGTCGATGTTTCTGCTGAGTTGGGAGGCTATTTCGCCGATACCGGAGGAACGAAAATTGTGCCCCCGACCAACCCACAGAAGACGCGCTTGTGCCATGCCACTCGCACGGCCCTTGAGCAAGCCATGAAGCAGGCCCGCGCTGGCCAGCCCATCAATGGCATCGGCGCTGCAATCCAGCGAACTGCGAAGACCTACGGCTTCAAGATTATCGAGAACCTCGGTAGCCACGGAGTTGGTCGTGCACTTCATGAAGCACCCGAGCACATTCCTGGATACTTTGATCCGACGGACAGGCGCATCTTGAGAGAGGGCATGGTGATCACCATCGAACCTTTCCTCTCAACAAAGAGCCGCGTGGTGACCGAGACGTCCGATGGATGGACCTTGGTTGGAGTGCATGGCAACTTATCGGCGCAATACGAGCACACGATGATCATTACCAAGGGCGAACCAATAGTCGTTACTCGGCACTGAGTGATCATCGATGAAAGCTAAGCCTTCCATCGAGCGGACTGGCCTCCGGCCAGCCGCTCATGTCGAATCTTAGGCATCAGGAGCCCGTGAAAAACGCCCCAAGCGAGAAGCCGAGCACGATGTATGCGATCAAGGTCGAGGTCAGCGATCCGAACGCAAGCGCGTGGACTTTTAAAGCGCAGAAGACCATGTACGGAGGAAAGCGCATAAGCAAGGGCGATCTGATATTTGTCTTCGCAAGCGAGAACGAGGGCGGCTCCGGCCTTGTTGCTATCGGTGCCGTTTCCCACGCCGAAGCCACCCCGAAAAAGCAAGGCGTCGAGTGCCAAACGCCTTGCGTCAGCATCACGGTAAACCGTACGGGCCAAGCAAAACGCCGTCTGGGTCGTAGCGAACTCAAACCCTTCAGTGAGTGGAACGATGGACGCCCTGAGACCGAACTCAACTTCAAGTTCTACCGCCAGGCCACAAACAAGATCGTCGGCCTTTCAGAAGAGGCAGCCGTCTATCTACGCGGCTTCTTCTAGCAGCGCCAAGGCTACTATGCGCTTCACTGCGCGAGTGACGCCTCAAGCGGACCCGTCTTCGGCGGTCCGCTTGAGCCAAACGTTGGGCGTCATCATGTAGTTTCATTTTCCCCAGGGGAGAGTTCACATGCGTTACAGACGATTTGCTGGTGCAATTGTGCTTTCCATCTTGCCGACACTAGCCCGCGCGGAAGCCATCACGGCGGATTCAAGCAAGCCTTCAGACAATCACACAGGAAAGACAACCATGAGCAGAGTCACAGGCATCGGCGGCATCTTCATCAAGGCAAAGGATCCGGCGACGTTGCGGGCCTGGTACAAGAACCACCTTGGCATTGACGTTCAGGCATGGGGCGGCACGGCGTTTCGGTGGGCGGATGCTTCAGGCAAGCCAACCGGCGGGACCACCGCCTGGTCCGTTGGAAATGGTGAGAACTTTGCCCCAAGCACTGCATCGTTCATGGTCAACTACCGGGTAGCCGACCTGCATGCACTCCTGGCCGCGCTCCGTGCTGAAGGATGCAAGGTGCTGGATAAAACCGACGAATCGGAGTACGGCAAGTTTGGCTGGGTCATGGACCCTGAGGGCAATAAGGTAGAACTGTGGCAACCTCCGGAAGGCAAGTAACTCGCGTGCTTCCCACGGGGCCCAACACGGCGCTGAGCTAGGGTCTTAGACTGCTGTTGTGGAGTCTCTCGATGAAGTCAGAACAGCTCCGGGAATATGCGCTGTCCCTCCCCGAAACTACAGAAGAACCCCACTTTCACTACACATCGTTTCGGGTCAACGGGAAAATTTTCGTTACCCTTCCGCCGGAGGAGAAGTACGCCCATATCTTTGTGGACGATCTACAGCGGGAAATGGCGGTTGACCTCTATCCGGAGTTCGTTGAAGTTTTGACGTGGGGGAAAAAGATCGCTGGGATTAGAGTCTTGTTGTCCAAGGCAAAGCCGACCGTTATCAGACAGCTTGTTCATAGTGCATGGGCACGCAAGGCACCCAAGTCCCTGGTCAAATCAGCGGTCTAATAATTCATTCAAGCCGAACCCGTTTAGCGGGTCGGCTTAATTCAAGCGTTAGGCATATCAATACTTTAACTACGGGGGACAATAATGAAAGAGCAACTCGATCCATCCCGCATCATGCAAACCGCCACTGCATTTTGGGCTTCGAAGGTATTGTTAACCGGGGTGGAACTCGATTTATTTACTACGCTTGGAGACGGGCAGCAGTCTGCGGCACAGCTCGGCAAGGCGCTCGGGTTGCACCCTCGCGGCACGTATGATTTTTTTGATGCGCTGGTGGCGCTGAAATTTCTCGACCGGGATGGAGACGGTCCAGAAGGGAAATACAGGAACACGCCTGAGACTACAGCGTTCTTGAACAAGAAAAGTTCTGCTTACATTGGCGGCATGCCTGAGATGCTGAATTCTCGCTTGTTCGGATTCTGGAACAACCTCGGCACAGCCTTGAAGACAGGGCAACCACAAAACGAGCTGAAACACGGCGGCAAGTCGATATTCGAGACGCTTTACGCGAACCCAGATTCCCTGGGTGAGTTTCTCGATGCCATGACCGGTTTCCAGGCGGCGAACTTTGCATTGCTCGCGCAGAAGTTTGATTTCTCAAAATACAAAACCGTCAGCGATGTAGGTGGGGCTCTGGCGCTGTTGTCCAGAATTGTGGGCGCACAGCACCCGCACCTGTCCTTCACCAGTTTTGATCTTCCGCCGGTAGCGCCGCTCGCACTTAAACATATCAAAGCGGCCGGCATGGAAAGCCGAATCAAACCGATTGCAGGAGATTTTCTAAAAGACGATTTGCCAAAGGCGGACGTCATAACGATGGGCAACATCCTGCATGACTGGAATCTCGAGCATAAAAAAGTCCTGATTAAAAAAGCGTATGACGCCCTGCCGGAGGGCGGAGCCTTCATCGCCATCGAGAACGTGATCGACGACGCCCGACGGGAAAACGCGTTCGGCCTGCTGATGTCGCTGAATATGCTGATCGAGTTTGGCGACGCCTTCGACTATACGGGCGCCGATTTCAAGGACTGGTGCGGCGAGGCGGGGTTCAAACGGTTCGACATCATTCCTCTTGCCGGCCCCAGCAGTGCGGTGGTCGCTTACAAGTAAGCAAGCCAACGGCTAACCACTCCATCGACGCGGACCGTGAAAAGCAGCGCGCCTTCGTCGCCCAGCTTTTCAGAGGAGAATCAGTTGTGCCTGAGAACTCATCTAAATTCGAAGGAGCGTCACTCGCCGGTGCGAACTTTAAAGACGTCAATCTACATTCTGCGCGCTTCATTGATGTGAACCTTGCTCGCTCATCGTTCTCCAATGTTTCGCTCGCTGGAGCCACGTTCCATGATGTCGATTTCGGTAACGCGGCAATCACTGATGCGAAGCTGGACGGCATGATGATCAACGGTATTCTGGTGACGGAGTTGCTTCGCGCGTACGGCGTCTAACCAGGCGTTAAGCCGCAGGAGGACCTTATGAAGCGTATATGGACGATCATTGGCGTCGCCGATGTGCCCGCCAGTTTCAAGTGGTACCAGTCGCTCCTTGGCTTGCCGGCGACGACTCCCAGCCATCACTACTTCGGGCAAATCCTCGACTCGGATGGAACGGTCTTGCTCTGTCTCCACGAATGGGGTGCCCACGATCATCCCTCGTTGACAAGCCCCGATTACGTCAAGCCTGGCAACGGCCTCCTCTTGTTCTTCCGCGTTGATGATTTTGCCGAGGCCTTACCTCGGGCGCGTGCTCTGGTTTCAGCGCTAGAAGAGGAGCCTCATGTGAACCCAAACACAGGCACCATGGAGTTTGCATTGCGCGACCCTGACGGGTATTACGTCATGATCAGTGCGCTCTCTGCGGCCTAACATTTCAAGCCGAACCCGCTTCGCGGGTCGGCTTAATTCAGGCGTTGGCCTTTATGAAAGCGACCCCTAGCATTCTCATTGTTATAAGCTTGTGCGCGATCTACCTCTTCGGGGTTGGGGAGGTAACCGGAGCGCTTGCGCGAGCGGATTTCCCGTGGCTGCGACTTCAAGGTAAACCTCTCTGGGCGGTTTATCTCCTGCCCATGATTGAAGACTTCGTCGTTATATTTTTAGTTTCTGCGTTCGTTGCGATTGCCCTAGCGATGCGCTTTCCGAATCGCCCGTTCGTATTCGGACTGATGGTCGCAACGCCGAGCGCCATAATGCTTGGGTGGTCGATGCTACAAATGATTTCAGTGTGGAAGACGTTGTACATTCCTCATCCAGCCGCCTATCTAGCACTATGGGTAGAGCATTTCTGCGTAATGCTTTTTGCCCCTGCGATTTGTGCATCAGCATTCGCACGGATCATCTCTAATCGTAGGTTCAGGCCTCCCGACCAAGAACGGCCATGGTCGGCGGCTTAACCTGGCTTTAGGCACCTTTAATGCAAGCTCCTCCGCTTACCGCCTATCTCGACCAATTCAAGGTCGCCGCTGGCGAAGGCGCACTTGTCGAACTCAAGCTCCGACTTCTAGCAGACAAGGTTCCGGCGCTGCAAGAATTCGCTCACGCGCAAAGGCTCGATAACATCGAGGCTGAAGTAGCAAAGCATTTCGGGAGCGCGTTATCTGATTCGGATAAAGACATGCTTGCCTCATGTAGGCAATTGCGAAACAAAATACTGCATTGCAATTTCAGTGCGGCCCGAGAGAAACTGTCAGCACTTGGCTCTGAGTCACTAGGTGGCGGCGTTAGGAAGATTGATTTGGACGGATTGAACACTTCTGAAATGCTGTCAAAAGTCGAAAGTGCAATTGCTGGTGAGGTTGGCGCTTCTGTCCTGGTAATGGATTCGCCAGCAACGAACCCTGGAAACGTATTTGGCTGGCTTCTTGAGGTCGGCGGTGCCGGTGATTTTGTTGCTGCCGCAAACGCGTTTCGTGGGGCCGCAGCAATCATCGACCGGCTTGCGGTGGTGAGTGCTGTGAGCAGTCGGGAAGATAGGTAATAGAATAGTTGCTCGACAAGCGGTCACAGCGGAAATCCCAGCTGCACTCGCTTGGGCGCTGAATCCACATTCTGTTGCTTGCGGCGGGGCTGCCGCTGAACCCAGGCATTGATTTCACCCAAGGCTCGACCCATGGCATCTTTCCCACAACTGCTTGGTGAAGTGCGCCGCTGCACCATCTGCGCCGAGTATCTGCCGCTCGGTCCGCGACCGATTTTCCAGTTGCATCCGCAGGCGCGTATTCTGGTCGCGGGGCAGGCTCCGGGCCGCAAGGTGCATGAATCCGGCGTGCCTTTCTCCGACGCAAGCGGAGAGCGGCTGCGCGACTGGCTTGGTGTAACCGCCGAAGTCTTCTACAACCCCAAGCTGGTAGCCATCCTGCCGATGGGCTTCTGTTTCCCCGGCACCGGCAAAGCCGGCGATCTTCCGCCGCGTCCGGAGTGCGCATCGGCCTGGCGTGGCAAGCTTCTCGGCCGTTTGAAAAGCCTGAGCTTGACGCTCGTCATCGGCCAGTACGCGCTGGCGTACCATTTGCCCGATGCGGGCGAGTCGGTGACCAGCTCGGTGCAGTCGTGGCGCAAACACTGGCCCAACGTCATTCCCTTGCCGCATCCAAGCCCGCGCAACAATATCTGGCTGCGTCGAAACCCGTGGTTCGAGCAAGAGCTGCTGCCGCGTCTACGCGCTCGCGTTGCGGAGGTCATTCAGAGTGAAGGTTGATCAGGCGCTCCGGCCGACAGCGCTGGCTCCGTTTCGCTACGTCGGGCCGGCGTCTGAGTTGGCGCGTTATGCGACTCGGCCGCGTATTGTGCTGCGCGGAGTCTGAGCCTTGCTGTCAATCCGTCCCTGTTCGCTTCCCGACGGCGCGCTGCTGAGCGCCTATCGGGCGAATGGTGCGTACACGGATTGCTTCGCGGCCGATGTCGTCGGCGCGGTGTCGCATGAACAGTTTGTGACGGCTTTCTACACCACTTTTGTATTCAAGCTGGAACGGAGAATCCTGCAATGGGCTGTATCGAAATCATCCACGGACGCTGAAGCGAAACAATTGGCTGCAGGATCAATCGACGAATTTGCCGCGTGGCACGTTGAGCAGCGCTGTTCAAATCAATTGCTGCAGTCGGACTTTCAGGGACGCACGAGGTCCTGGCTGATGGTCGCGCCGATAACGATGGACAATCGTGCAGGCACCCGTTTGTATTTTGGATCCGCAGTCGTTCCGATAAAAAATCGTAAAACGGGCAAGGCTACAATGGCTCCGGCTTTCCGCGCCTTGCTGGGCTTTCACAAGATTTACTCGGTGGTACTACTGCACGCCGCCAAGACCCGGCTGAACGCACTGCGTGCAAGCGAGGGCAATAAAAATGGCGGTTCGTGAGCGTCGCATGACAAACGGTTCAAGCCGGTTTCGCTCCGGCGTGCCGGCGGCTTAATCTAAGCGTCAGTCCACGGATCACCTCACGACCATGTCAGATCGAAGCGTTCCGAGTCTTTACGAATGGCTGGGCGGCATTGACGCCTTGAACCGCTTGACCACGCGCTTCTACGAGCATGTGCAGGGCGATGCCTTGCTTGCGCCCGTGTTTGCGCATATGGGCGGCGATCATCCTGCACACGTCGCCGCTTTTCTCGCGGAAGTGCTCGGTGGCCCGCCCAGGTATTCGGAGGCGCATGGCGGTCATCCGCATATGATCCAGCAACATCTCAATCGCCACCTCGCTCAAGATCAGCGGCGTCGCTGGGTCAGCCTGCTGCTTGAAACAGCCGACGAACTGGGCATGCCCGACGACCCTGAGTTCAGGTCTGCTCTGGTGGGCTACCTCGAGTGGGGTTCGCGCCTGGCAGTGATCAATTCCCAGCCGGGCGCTACGGTTGACCCCGATGCTCCGATGCCCAAATGGGGCTGGGGCGAAGTCAAAGGCCCATATGTCGCTTGAGCCGCGTTTCAAGCGAGTGGCTTAATCCTGATATCGAGCGCACCCACGGTTCGCCTCGTTGTTGGATAATCCGGCACTTAGAGCCCATAACAGACTGAATCGCACCTGCGACGGAGGTCATTTTTGCGCAGTGCAAGGAACGAGGAGTGGCGATGGTGGTTCCATCGGCGCGACGAGAGACGCCGCAATGCGCAAAAATGGCCCCGTCCCTTCGGGTTGCTTCCAAAATTGCGCGGCGCTGCGTTGCAAGCCTTGACCATGGAACGACCATGCTCCGCGGCTCGCGCCTTGCCCCGCACAATTTTGGAAACAACGCAGGCGTGATTCAGTCTGTTATGGGCTCTTAGACAAGGAGAGGCGCGATGAGCGAGCACGGCGGCGGATTCCGCATCGAACACGACAGCATGGGCGAGTTGCAGGTGCCGGCCGATGCGCTCTGGGGTGCCCAGACGCAGCGCGCCGTCAACAACTTCCCGGTTTCCGGCTTGCGCATGCCGCGCGGCTTCATTCGTGCACTGGGGCTGATCAAGGCGGTTGCCGCCGAGGTCAATGCCGAGCTCGAACTGCTCGATCCGGCGCTGGCGCAGGCGATCTCGGTGGCGGCACAGGAAGTCGCCGACGGCCGGCACGATGCGCAGTTCCCGATCGATGTGTTCCAGACCGGTTCCGGTACGTCGAGCAACATGAATGCGAATGAGGTGATCGCGCACCTCGCCAGCACTGCCGCGGATATGGCGGTGCATCCCAACGATCACGTCAATCTCGGCCAGTCATCGAACGATGCGATTCCCACCGCGATCCACGTTGCCGCCAGTCTGGCGCTGCGCGAAGCGCTGCTGCCGGCGCTGAAACATCTGGCGAAGGCGATCGAGAAGAAAGCGCGCAGCCTGCAGGGCATTACCAAGACCGGCCGCACCCACCTGATGGACGCGATGCCGGTACGCTTCGATCAGGAACTCGGCGGCTGGGCGCAGCAACTGCGCAACGGCATCGAGCGCATCAAGGCCGCGGAACCGCGCATTCACGAACTGGCGCAGGGCGGTACTGCGGTCGGTACCGGCATCAACGCGCATCCGAAGTTCGGCGCCAAGTTCGCCAAGCGCATGGCCAAGCGCACCGGCATCCGTTTCGAACCGAGCCCGAATTATTTCGAGAGCCTGTCGTCACAGGACGCCGCGGTCGAACTGTCTGGCGCTTTGAAAACCGTAGCAGTCTCGCTGACCAAGATCGCCAACGATCTGCGCTGGATGAATTCGGGGCCGCTGGCGGGCCTCGGCGAAATCGCCCTGCCGGCGCTGCAGCCGGGCTCCAGCATCATGCCGGGCAAGGTCAATCCGGTGATCGCGGAGGCAACCGTGATGGTCGCAGCGCAAGTCATCGGCAACGATGCCACCATCACCATCGCCGGTCAGGCCGGCAACTTCCAGCTCAACGTGATGCTGCCGGTGGTGGCCTACAACCTGCTGCAGTCGATCGAGCTGCTGGCCAATGTTTGCAGGCTGCTGGCGGATTCTGCGATTGCCGGCTTCAGCGTCAACAGCGCCAAGATCGCCGAAGCGCTCGACAAGAATCCGATCCTGATCACTGCATTGAACGCGCGCATCGGCTACGAAAAAGGTGCGGCGATCGCGAAGAAAGCCTACCGCGAAGGGCGTCCGATTCTGGAAGTGGCGAAGGCCGAAACCGAGCTGTCGGAAGAAGAGCTGCGGCTGCTGCTCGATCCGAAGGCGCTGACTGAAGGCGGCAACCAGTCGGGCAGCAGCGGCGGTGGTTAGCATCTTCAACCAAGCGGCAGCTTAAGGAATCAGCAGACTCGCGCCGCGCGTGTTGCGCGCTTCCATGTCGCGATGTGCCTGCTGAACGTCGCGCAGCGGAAAGCGCTGGCCGATCTCGGCTTTGACGGTGCCGTCGGCGATGACTTTGAACAAGGCATGCGCGGCCGTTTCGAGTTCCGTGCGGTTCGCGGTGTAGTGCGCCAGCGTCGGCCGCGTCAGGAACAGCGAGCCTTTCGTCATCAGCGTACCCGGATCGACTGCCGGCGGCTTGCCGGAGGCGTTGCCGTAGGACACCAGCAGGCCGCGCGGCCGCAGCGAATCGAGCGAGGCGGCGAAGCTGTCCTTGCCGACCGAGTCGTAAACCACGTCGACGCCAGTGCCGCCGGTGAAGCGCTTCACTTCCTTGGCGATATCCTGCTGTCCCTGGATGATCACTGCATCGCAGCCGTAGCGCTGCGCATGCGCGGCCTTGTCGAGCGAACCGACGGTGCCGATGACTTCGGCGCCGAGCGACTTCGCCCACGGCACCAGCACGCTGCCGACGCCGCCGGCGGCGGCATGCACCAGCAGGCGATGTCCGGACTTGACGACGAAAGTCATGTGCAGCAGGTAGTACGCAGTCATGCCTTTCAGCAGCAGCGCGGCAGCGACATCCGAGGCTATGCCCTCCGGCAGTTTCACCAGGCGCGCCGCCGGCAGCACGCGCGCGGCCGCGTAGGCGCCGGCGGGTCCACCGGCGTAAGCCACGCGATCGCCGACGCGCAGATGTTCGACGCCGGCACCGACGGCGGTGACGACGCCGGCCGCTTCCTGGCCGAGTCCGCTCGGCAGCGCGATCGGATAAAGCCCGGAGCGCTGATAGGTGTCGATGAAGTTCAGACCGACCGCGTGCTGCTGCAGGCTCACTTCGCCGGCGGCGGGCGGCGCCAGTGGCGCTTCCACCAATTGCATGACTTCAGGGCCGCCGTGCTGTTCGATGCGTACTGACAAAGCCATTTCCGCAACTCCTTTTATTCGGTGCGAAAGTCTAACGGTGTTGCGCATTGCGATGTCTGCAGCCTGCCGTTAACCTGCCGCTTCCGCGTCGCACGAATCTTTCGAATTCCATGATCGCTCGCTTCAGTTTCCGCCAGCTTGCCGGGCTCGCTGCCATCGGCTGCGCGCTGGGCCTCGCGTTCGCGCTGTATCTGCAGAAGGGGATAGGCTACACGCCCTGCGCGATGTGCATCTTCCAGCGCATTGCCTTGCTGACTGCGGGCCTCATTCTGCTGATTGCGGCTCTGCATGGGCCGCAGCGCGGCGGGCGCTGGGTCTATACCGGGCTGGCGCTGTTGGCCGCGGTCGCCGGCGCCGGTGTGGCCGCGCGCCAGGTCTGGCTGCAATCCTTGCCGCCCGGCGACGCGCCGGCCTGCGGCCCGACACCGGGCTATCTGTGGAACATGCTGCCGAAAGGCGAGGCGCTGCAGCGCATTGCCGAGCTGGTGCTGAAAGGCGATGGCGACTGCGCCAAGATCGATGCGCAATGGCTGGGGCTGACGCTGCCGGCGTGGACGCTCGGCGTGTTCATTCTGCTGGCACTGTACGTGCTGCTCGCAGCCTGGCTGACGCGCCCGCGCGAGCGCCTCGGCTGAAATCCCAGCCGATAGTTCTCGGCAATATTTACTGTTACTCACGGGCGGTACCGACTATGACGACAAAAAGCATCATGACCACCGACCTGTCCGATGCGCATCCGCAAGCGCAGGTCGCCGAGCCGATCTTTGCCGACTATGGCGGCGTGCTGAATTTTTACGGTCCGATCCGCACGCTGAAAGTGTTCGAGGACAACGCCAGCGTGCGCGCTGCGCTGGAGACGAAGGGCGAGGGCGCGGTACTGGTGGTCGACGGCGGCGGTTCGACGCGCTGCGCGCTGGTCGGCGGCAATCTCAGTGTGCTCGGCGTCGACAACGGCTGGGCCGGCATCGTCGTCTACGGCTGCATCCGTGACTCCGAGGAAATCGCCGCGCAGCACATCGGCGTCAAGGCGATCGGCACGCATCCGCGCAAGAGCGAGAAGGGCCTGCATTCGGCGCAAGCGGACAAGACGGTGACGTTCGCCGGCGTCAGCTTCAAGCCGGGCGCCTGGCTGTATGCGGATGCCGATGGCATCCTCGTGTCCGAGCAGCCGATCCACCAATAGGCGCACGTGCAACACGACATGACCCAGGGTGCCATCCGCGGCCACGTGCTGCGGATGACGCTGTTCATGCTGGTCGGCATGTTCACGCAGACGCTGTATGCGCTGGTGGATCTCTACTGGGTCAGCCGGCTCGGCAAGGAAGCGATTGCCGCGGTCAGCGTTGCGACCAACCTGATGTTCCTGGTACTCGCGGTTTCGCAGACGCTCTCGGTCGGCGCGGTGGCGCTAGTGTCGCAGGCGTTCGGACGCAAAGACGAAGTCGCCGTGCAACGCCTGTTCAACCAGGCGCAGTGTCTGTCGATCGTCGCAGGCGCGGCGTATCTGCTGGGCACTTTCGCATTGAAGAATGCCTACGTCAGCGGCCTCGCCAGCGATGCTGCGACTGCAGCGCTGGCCGGCAGCTTCCTCAACTGGTTCATTCCTTCGCAGGCGCTGCTGTTCGTGATGACCGGCCTCGCCTCCGCGCTGCGCGGCGTTGGCAACATGAAGCCGGGACTGCAGGCGCAGGTCGGCTCGGTGTTGCTCAATATGGTGCTGGCGCCGTTCCTGATTTTCGGCTGGCTCACGCATCATCCATTCGGCGTCGCCGGCGCGGCGATGGCCTCGTTCTTCGCCACGCTGGCCGCGGTGATCGGGCTGGCTTTGTACCTTGCACGCAAGAGCACCTACCTGCGCGTCGATTTTTCGCAGTGGCGGCCGGACTGGGCGCTGTGGCGGCGCATGCTCGGCATCGGCCTGCCTTCGGGCGCGGAATTCCTGCTGATGTCGGTGATTCTCGGCGTGATCTATGTCGTCATCCGGCCGTTCGGTGCGCAGGCGCAGGCCGGCCTCGGTATCGGCATGCGGATCATGCAGGGAGGCTTCATGCCGGCGGTCGCGCTGAGTTTCGCGGTGGCCGCGGTCGCGGGGCAGAACTACGGCGCGCGCAGTTTTGCGCGCGTGCGCCAGACCTTCGTCGAAGGGGCCAAGCTCAACGTCGGCTTCATGCTGCTATTCACGCTGATTTGCCAGCTGGTGGGTGCGGCGATGGTGCGCGGCTTCTCCAAGGAGGCCGGCGTGATCGAGGTCGGTGCGGATTACCTGCATTTCATTTCGTTCAACTACGTCGCCTCCGGCCTGATCTTCGTCGCCGCCGGCATGTTCCAGGGTCTCGGCAATACCATGCCGTCGCTGATCGCTTCGGTCTCGCGGTTAGCGACGTTCGTGCTGCCGGTGCTGTGGCTGTCGCAGCAGGCCGGCTTCAAGCTGCATCAGGTTTGGTGGGCATCGGTGCTCTCCGTCGCGCTGCAGATGGTTCTTTGTCTGGCATTGTTGCGGCGTGAATTCGGGCGTCGATTGAGCACTGCGTAATCGAACGTTCCGGCAGTACCCGCCGCATTATCCCGACTGCGGTGCGGCGTTATAATCCGCGGCTCGGTGCGCGCTTCGAATCTGCCGCGACTGCCGCAATCTTTCATTCACCCTTCAGCCAGAGGTTTGCCATGAGCGCCAGCGCTTCGATTGAGATCAAGGGCCCGATGCATACGGGCTATTCAAAAATCCTCACGCCGGAAGCGCTCGAATTCGTTGCGACCCTGGTCCGCAAGTATCGTGCTCGGCATGCCGAGCTGATGGCGTATCGGCAGACGCGTCAGGCCAGCATCGATGCCGGTGCGTTGCCGGGTTTCCTGCCGGAAACCGCGTCGATTCGCGCAGGCAGCTGGAAGATCGCCGGCATTCCGCAGGACCTGCTGGATCGTCGCGTGGAGATCACCGGGCCGGTCGATCGCAAGATGATCATCAACGCGCTGAACTCGGGCGCGACCTGCTTCATGTCGGACTTCGAGGATTCCGCTTCGCCGACCTGGGAGTTGATGATCCAGGGCCAGGTCAATCTCGGCGATGCGGTGCGCCGCTCGATTTCGTTCGAGCAGGGCGGCAAGCAATACAAGCTCAACGACCAGATCGCGACGCTGCTGGTGCGGCCACGCGGCTGGCATCTGCTGGAGAAGCACATCCTGATCGACGGCAAGCCGGCGATCGCCGGCATCGTCGATTTCGCGCTGTACTTCTTCCATAACGTGAAGGAATTGCTGGCGCGCGGTACCGGCCCGTATTTCTATCTGCCGAAGATGCAGAGCCATCTCGAAGCGCGTCTATGGAACGACATCTTCAACGACGCGCAGGATGCGCTCTCGGTGCCGCGCAAGACGATCAAGGTCACCGTGCTGGTCGAAACGCTGTGGGCCGCGTTCGAAATGGACGAGATTCTGTACGAGCTGAAAGATCACATCGTCGCGCTCAACTGCGGTCGCTGGGACTACATCTTCTCCTGCATCAAGACGCTCAATGCGCACGGCGACTGGATGGTGCCGGACCGTCTGCAGGTGACGATGGACAAGCACTTCCTCGACAGCTATTCGAAGCTGCTGTGCGAGACCTGCCACAAGCGCGGCGCGATGGCGATGGGCGGCATGGCCGCGTTCATTCCGATCAAGAATGACGAGGCTAAGAATGCGGAAGTGTTCGCCAAGGTCAAGGTCGACAAGCTGCGCGAAGTGAAGAACGGCCACGACGGCACCTGGGTCGCGCATCCGGGTCTGGTGTCGGTGGCGATGGAAGTGTTCAACCAGCACATGCCGACGCCGAACCAGCTCGACAAGCAGTTCAACTACGGCATCAAGACCGAAGACCTGCTGAAGAAGCCGGAAGGCGAGATCACCGAAGCCGGCTTGCGCAACAACATCAATGTCGGCATCGGTTATGTCGAAGCCTGGATCAATGGCAACGGCTGCGTGCCGCTGCACAATCTGATGGAAGACGCTGCGACCGCCGAGATCAGCCGCACGCAGGTCTGGCAGTGGCTCAAGTACGGCGCCGTGTTGGCCGATGGTCGCAAGCTGACGCGTGAACTTGTGATGCAAATCGTTGACGAAGAACTGTTGGCCTACAAACAGGAAATCGGCGAGGACAAGTTCTATGGTCGTCGTTTTGCCGAAGCGGCGGGTATCGTCGCGCGGATGTCGACCGCCGATCGCTGCGCCGATTTTCTGACCTTGCCGGCTTACGAATATCTGGACTGATTTTTCTCAAAAACCGGGGTGGCGCGCTGATTTGTGCAATGCAATAAGTTTGCCGATATAATTCGCCGCCTCGTTTCAGCCGCGTTGCAGTTTTATTGACGCGCGGTTGCGCTGCGAGATCACCCGCCAAGGCCGGGTGAATAGCGCCCGGCCCGCGGTTTACCACTACGTGAGGACTGTTGCGATGAGCCGAGAGTTGAACCGGGAAGAGCAGATTCAAGCGCTCGAGAAGGATTGGAGCGCGAACCCCCGCTGGAAGAACGTCACCCGCGGCTATAGCGCCGCCGATGTCGTCCGTCTACGCGGCTCGCTGCCGATTGAACATACGCTGGCCAAGAAAGGCGCCGAGAAACTTTGGAACTTGGTCAACACCGAACCCTACATCAACACGCTCGGCGCCTTGACCGGCGGCCAGGCGATGCAGCAGGTCAAAGCCGGCCTGAAGGCCATCTATCTGTCCGGCTGGCAGGTCGCGGCGGACAACAACTCGTATGCGGCGATGTATCCGGACCAGTCGCTGTATCCGGTGGACTCGGTGCCGAAAGTCGTCGAGCGGATCAACAACAGCTTCAAGCGTGCTGACGAGATTCAGTGGGCCAAGGGTGTTGGTCCCGGCGACAAGGGCTACGTCGATTATTTCGCGCCGATCGTGGCCGATGCCGAAGCCGGTTTCGGCGGCGTGCTGAACGCTTACGAGCTGATGAAGGCGATGATCCATTCCGGCGCTGCCGGCGTGCACTTCGAGGACCAGCTGGCTTCGGTGAAGAAGTGCGGCCACATGGGCGGCAAGGTGCTGGTGCCGACGCAGGACGCGGTGCAGAAGCTGATTGCCGCACGCATGGCGGCCGACGTCTGCGGTGTGCCGACGGTGATTCTGGCGCGTACCGATGCCGAAGCGGCCGATCTGCTGACCAGCGATCACGATCCGAACGACAAGCCGTTCATCACCGGCGAGCGCACCTCCGAAGGCTTCTACAAGACCAGGAAGGGTCTGGCGCAGGCCATCAGCCGCGGTATCGCTTACGCTGAATACGCCGACATGGTCTGGTGCGAAACCGGCACGCCGGATCTGGAATTCGCACGCCAGTTCGCCGAAGCCGTGCGCAAGGCGCACCCGGGTACGCTGCTGGCGTACAACTGCTCGCCTTCGTTCAACTGGAAGAAGAACATCGACGATGCCACCATCGCCAAGTTCCAGCGCGAACTGGGCGCGATGGGCTACAAGTTCCAGTTCATCACCTTGGCCGGCATTCATTCGATGTGGTTCCACATGTTCGACCTGGCGCAGGACTACGCCAAGCGCGGCATGTCGGCCTACGTCGAGAAGGTGCAGGAGCCGGAGTTCGCCGCACGCGACCGCGGCTACACCTTCGTCAGCCACCAGCAGGAAGTCGGCACCGGCTACTTCGACGACATCACCACCGTGATCCAGGGCGGCGCTTCCAGCGTTACCGCGCTGACCGGTTCGACCGAAGAAGACCAGTTCCACTAAGTCTTCTGGTGTTTGCATAAGCAGCAGAGAAAGCCCGGTTCGCCGGGCTTTTTTTTGGTTCGCGTCGAATGCGAAAGCTTGTCGGCGCTACCCCGGAAGGTATAACGTGGCGCGATCTCGTTGGGGGAGAACAAAAAATGATCCGCAATATTATTGTCGGACTGGTGGTGTTGATCGTGGTGCTGCTGCTGATCGGCCTCATGCTGCCGCGGACCGTGCAGATTTCGCGATCGGTGGTTATCAACGCGCCGCCGTCGAGTATCTTTGCAGTGGTCGATGGCTTCCGGCAGTTCGAGCGCTGGTCGCCGTGGGCGGAGAAAGATCCCAATCTCAAAGTGGAGATCAGCGGCCCGCCGTTTGGCGTCGGCGCGCATTACAGCTGGTCCGGCAACAAGGATGTCGGCAGCGGTACGCAGGAAATCATCGAGAGTCATCCGTACACCGACGTGAAGACTCGCCTGACGTTCAGCGGCTTCGACCAGCCCAGCGTTGCGGTGATGTCGCTGGAACCCTTGGCGGGTCAGGGCACGCATGTGACCTGGGCGCTGCACTCCGATCTCGGCGGCAATCCGCTATGGCATTACTTCGGGCTGCTGATGGATAAGATGGTCGGACCCGACTACGAACGCGGCCTGGCACACTTGAAGACGCTAGTCGAATCGCAAGCGAAAACCGATTTCGGCGCGCTGCAGGTCGAGCGGGTCGATTTGCAGCCGCAGACGATCGTGTCCGTCGCCGGCAGTGCGACGACCGACGTCGACGCGATCGGCAAGGCGCTCGGCGCGGCTTACGGCAAGGTGGGCGTCGCGATGAAAGCGGCCGGCCTGAAGCAGGTCGCCGCGCCGGTATCGATCACGCGACGTTACGACGAGGTCGCCAAGGTCTACGAATTCGACGCCGGTATTCCGGTCGATCGTGCGGATGCGAGCTTGCCGGCGGATGGCCCGGCCAAGCTGACCAAGACCTATGCCGGCCTGGCGCTGAAAGTGCAGCACCAGGGGCCGTACGCGACTCTCGGCAAGACCTATGAACTGATCGATGCGTTCAAGAAAGCCTATGGCTTGCAGGACAACGGCGACAGCTGGGAACAGTACGTCGACGATCCGACGACCACGCCCGCGGCCGAAGTGAAAACCTTGATCTTCGTACCGGTAAAATAAGCGCATACGCGCGGCGGCGACGCTGTCGCCGAATTCTTTGCCGCCGGTACGGTCCTAAGCGGCGCTGACCGCGGCGCGAGCGCCGTCCGCCGGCGCTGACCGGTTATCCTTGATCCGTCATGAATGCGAGTCTGTTCGATCCGAAATCGTTTCTGTCGCAGCTGACCACGCAGCCTGGCGTGTACCGCATGTACGACGCCCGCGACGAACTGCTCTATGTCGGCAAAGCGCGCAATCTGAAGAAGCGCGTGGGCAGCTATTTCCTGCGTGCCAGCGGCGATCCGCGCATTGAAAGCATGGTCTCGCAGATTCAGCGGATGGAAGTGACGATCACCGCTACCGAAGACGAAGCGCTGCTGCTGGAAGCGACGCTGATCAAGCAGCTGACGCCGCGCTACAACATCATGTACCGCGACGACAAGAGCTATCCGCTGGTACGCATCACGCAGTCGCATGCTTATCCGCGCATCGGCTTCTATCGCGGCGCCAAGACCGGACCCGATCTCTACTTTGGACCGTTTCCGAGTGCCGGCTCGGTGCGCGAAACACTGGTCACCTTGCAGAAGCTGTTTCGGCTGCGGCCGTGCACCGATATCTTTTTCGCGAACCGGCAGCGGCCCTGCCTGCAGCATCAGATCCGGCGTTGTTCGGCGCCCTGCGTCGGCCTGATTTCGCCCGAGGACTATGCGCGCGATATCAGCAAAGCGGTGCGACTGCTCGAAGGTCGCGGCGACGATCTCGCGCGTGAACTGTCGGCCGAGATGGAACAGGCGGCGGAAGCGCTGGACTTCGAACGCGCCGCGCGGCTGCGCGATCAGATCGCCGCACTGCAACGCGTGCGCGAGAACCGCAGCTTCACCGGCGGTGCCGATGAGCTGGACGTGGTCGTCGCCGCGCCGCATGCGTCTTCGAGTTGCGTGGTGGTGGTATCGATCCGCGACGGC